>CACXFF010000251.1 GCA_902766805.1 uncultured Coriobacteriaceae bacterium
AAAACGCCCAAACCCCTGCCCGTGGAGCTCGTGGTCGGACTGGGCAACCCCGGTGCCGAGTACGCCCACACGCGGCACAACGCGGGCTTTGCCGCGGTAGACGCGCTGGTAGAACGCGCCGGCGGCGCGCGCTACTGGAAGAGCGAGGCGGGCTGCCAAGTCGCCGAGGTCAAGGTCGGCGGCCGCAAGCTGCTGTTGGCCAAGCCCATGGACTTCATGAACACGAGCGGCGGACCCGTGAGCAAGCTCGCGCGCGCCCGTCGCATACAGCCCGCGGCGATCCTGGTCGTGCACGACGAGGTGGACCTCGAGCCCGGCGACGTGAGGACGCGCTTCGGCGGGGGACTCAACGCCCACAACGGCCTTCGTTCGCTCAAGAACAAGCTTGGCACCGACGCCTTTGGCCGCGTGCGCGTGGGGGTGGGCCGGCCGCCCGGCAAGATGGACGTGGCCACCTACGTGCTGCGCGAGCTCAAGGGCAGCTACTGGGATGAGTTCGTCCTCGACGCCCAGCTCGCGGCCGACGCCGTGGAGCGTGTCGTGGCGGACGGTTACGACGACTAGCCCGCATGGGGAAACGGTACAGTTGGGGTCACTGTGGTGGCCTCAACTGCGTTTTGGGACCCCGTTGGCTCAGCCAAGGTCGAGTTGAGGTCACTGGAGTGGCCCCAACTGCGTCTTTCGGGCCCGTTGGGGGCGCTTCGGGAGAGTTGGGGTCACTGGAGTGGCCCCAACTGCGTTCTGGGTCCCCTTTGGCTCGGCCAAGGTCGAGTTGAGGTCACTACAGTGGCCCCAACTGCGTCTTTCGGGCCCGTTGGGGGCGCTTCGGGAGAGTTGAGGTCACTGGAGTGGCCTCAAGTGTGTTTTGGGTCCCCTTTGGCCCGGCTTCGGGAGAGTTGGGGTCACTGGAGTGGCCTCAACTCTGAATTCCAACTCCCCGACACCGCGCCAGAGTCCGCCAAAAAACGGGCCCCGGGGCAGCAGCGCCCGGGGCCCGTCGGCAATACGGTGCAGCTAGACGGCCTACAGGTTGAGGTCGCCGCCAAAGATCTCGGTCGTGGGCTCGTTCACGTACACGTGGTGGATGGCCTCCGCCAGCTCGCGCGCGACGGAAATCTGCTTGATCTTCGTCCCCTCGCGGTTCGCGGCGTAGCACGGCACAGTGTCCGTGACCAGGACTTCCTCGATGGGGGCGTCGGTGAGGCGCTGGATGGCCGGCTCGGTGAACAGGCCGTGCGTGGCGCATACGTAGATCTTGCCCGCGCCCATCTCCTTGAGCTTGACCACCGAACCGCACAGGGTGCCTGCGGTGTCGATCATGTCGTCGTTGATGATGCAGGTCTTGCCGTCGATGTCGCCAATCACGCCCATGACCTCAGCAGCGTTGTGCTGCGGACGGCTCTTGTGAGCGATGGCCATCGAGCAGCCCAAGTAGTCGGCCAACTTCTTGGCGGCTTTGGCACGGCCCATGTCCGGAGACACGACCACCGTGTTGTCCCAATCGAAGTTGTGGTGGTTCTTGTAGTAGTCGCCCAGCAGGTAGAGCGCCGTGAGGTGCGTGACGGGCACGTCGAAGAAGCCCTGGATCTGGCCCTGGTGCAGGTCCACGGTGATCACGCGGTCCACGCCGGCGGCCTCGAGCAGGTTGGCCACGAGGCGCGCGGTGATGGGCTCGCGCGAGTCGGCCTTGCGGTCCTGGCGCGCGTAGGCGTAGTGCGGGATGACGGCGGTGACGCTCGCGGCCGAGGCGCGCTTGGCGGCATCGGTGGCCACGAGGACCTCCATGAGCAGGTCGTTGATGTTGAAGCCCGCGATGGACTGGATCAGGAAGACCTCGTCGCCGCGCACGGACTCGCCGAAGCGGGCGTAGGTCTCACCGTTGGCGAACTTCTTGAGCTTGAGGCCCTGCAGCTCCAGGTGCAGCGTCTCGGCGATCCGCTTGGCCAGCGCGGGGTTGCCCGTGCCGGAGTAGATCTTGATGTTCTTCTCGACGTTGAACGGCTTGCAGAGATTCTCGTACATGGCACTCTCTTCTTTCTCGTAGGCGCAGAGGCTTACGCTTTGGGCCGAGACGGCTGGTGGCCGCAGATGGAAAAGGCCGAAGCGCGGGGCTTCGGCCTGGGGTTTATGCTTGCTTGGCCTGCTGGGCCTTGAGGAGCTGCGCGGCCTTCTGATCGCGCAGGGAGGCCATGCGCTTCGTGGCGGCACCCTTGAGCACGACCTGCTCGGAACGCTCAAGCGCGATGGCACCTGCAGGCACATCGGAGGTGATGCAGCTGCTAGCGCCCACGAGCGCACCGTCGCCGAGCTCGACCGGGGCGACCATCATGGTGTCGGAACCCACGAACACGTCGTTGCCAATGGTGGTGCGATGCTTGAAAACGCCGTCGTAGTTGCAGGTGATGGAGCCCGCGCCGATGTTGACGCCGCTGCCCATGGTGGTGTCGCCAATGTAGGAAAGGTGCGGCACTTTGGAGCCCGCGCCGATGGTGGAGTTCTTGATCTCCACGTGGGTGCCCACGTGCGCGCCGGGCATGAGGTGCGTGCCGGGACGCAAGTAGGCGCGCGGACCTACCGTGCACTCGTCGTCGATGGTGGTGTCGTAGCCCACCGTCTCCTCCACGCTGGCGCCGTTGCCCACCCGGCAATTGGTGAGGCGCGTGTTGGGGCCAATGACGCAATCCTCGCCGATGGTCGTGGAGCCCCACAGGTAGGTCTGCGGCATGAGCACCGTGTCACGGCCAACCTGCACGTCGGGGCCCACCCACACCTGGGACGGCGAGAGCATGGTGACACCCTCGGCCATGAGGCGCTGATTGATGCGCTCCTGCATGACCGCGGTAGCCACGGCCAGCTGCGAGCGGCTGTTGACGCCGAGCAGCTCGGAATACTCAGGGGCCTTGATAGCGCTCACCGGCTCGCCCATCTCCTTGTAGATGCCGAGCATGTCGGTGATGTAGTACTCGCCCTGGACGTTGTCGTTCGTGATCTTGTCCACGTTCTCCGTGAGACGGCCGCCGCAGAAGCAGTAGATACCGCTGTTCGACTCGGTGATGAGCAGCTGTTCGGGGGTGCAGTCCTTGTGCTCGACGATGGCCGCGATCTCGCCCGACTCGTCGCGGACGATGCGACCGTAGCCCGTGGGATCGGGCGGGTCCATGGTGAGCACGGTGCAGGCGTAGTGACCTGCCTTGCTGTGGTCCACCAGCGCGCGGATAGTCTCGGCACGCACGAGCGGAGTGTCGCCGTAGAGCACCACCGTGGGTCCCTGGAACGCGCCGATGGCATCGCGCACCACGCGCACGGCGTGGCCAGTGCCCAGACGCTCCTTCTGCTCCACGAACTCCACGCTCGGATCGTCGGCAAAGATGGCACGCACCTCGTCGGCACCGTTGCCCACCACGACGATCACGCGGTCGGCGCCAGCCTCGCGTGCCGAACGCACGCTCCACCACACCAGCGGCTTGCCGAGCACCTCGTGAACTACTTTGCAATGCTTGGACTTCATACGGGTACCCTCGCCTGCCGCGAGGACCAATGCTGTCAGCGCCACAGCATCCCCCTTTCGTGTTGGCCTGTCCTCCATAGTACCGCAGGCTCGGCGCGTCGGTGTCGAGCGCATCACAAATGCGGAAGCCGTTCACATGGCCTGCGTCAAGGTATTTTTTGGCGGATGGCAATCTTTGGTCTGGGAACGACGAAACGCGGCGTATATCAGTGGATATACCGTGAATTGGGCGGACGGGAGAGCCGTGATGTCTGTTGATTTCGCGCAACGGGCGGGGCGGCTCGCACGGACGGCGACAGGGCGCTAGACTCTCCATTGTTTGATGGCAGGGCTGTCTTTGGGGCCGCCATTGGCCCAGAGGAGAGAACGTTGATCTCACACGCACGCAGGGAACCCAAGGTATCCGTGATCATGCCGGTCTACAACGTGGATCGCTACGTCAAGCGCGCCGTGGAGTCCATCTGCAATCAGACGCTCACCGACCTGGAGTTCCTCATCGTAGATGACGGGTCCACCGACCGGTCGGGTGAGATTTGCGACCGTCTGGCCGAGCGCGACATCCGCCTGGAGGTCTTCCACATCCCCAACGGCGGGGCCGCGGCGGCGCGCAACTACGCGCTGGACCGCGCGCGCGGGCGCTACGTGTACTTCATGGACGGGGACGACTGGTGCGAGCCCACGATGCTCGCCGACATGGTCGCGCTCATGGAGCAGCACGACTTGGAGCTGGTCATCGCTGGCTTCTACATCGACACGTTCTACTCCATCGACAAGCACACCGAAGAGCTCAAGAGCGTGCCTTCGGTGGTGTATCCGGGCCAGCAGGAGTTCCGTGTTGCGGCCTGGCGCCTCTTCGACAACAACCTGCTCTACACGCCGTGGAACAAGCTGTTCCTGCGCGCGCGCATCGAGGAGCTGGGCGTCCGGTTCCGTCCCACCTTCATGGACGACTTCCCGTTCGTGCTGGACTACATCCGCGACGTGGAGCGCGTGGGCGTGATGGAGGAGGCGTTC
>CACXFF010000252.1 GCA_902766805.1 uncultured Coriobacteriaceae bacterium
ACAAAGTGGAACGTGGGCATACCGCGCACTTCCCACCCACCCAAAGGGGCATCCGGGGCTGGACTGGCCGCAAGAACCCGCGGGCCTGGTCGGGCCCAATATCCCGTTGGTTTGGCCGGCCCAATCTCCCAGGGCCGGGCCAACCCCAAAAGCCCAAGAGCGCGGCATACAAAACAGGGCCACCCGACCGCAATCGGATGGCCCTGGAATGATAAGGGGGCGTTACAGCAGCGGACCGTGCTAGTCCATGGTGCCCAGCCTCTGGCGCTCCACCAGCTCGGCGAAGTAGCCTCCCTGCGCTATGAGCTCCTCGTAGGTGCCGTCCTCGATGATCTTGCCGCCGTCGAGCACCAGAATCCTGTCGCAGTGGCGGATGGTGGACAGACGGTGGGCGATCACCAGGCGCGTGCAGCCCATGGCGTCGAGCGACTCGGACACCTGCTTCTGGGTCTTGTTGTCCAAGGCGCTCGTGGCCTCGTCAAAGATCAGCAGCTTGGGCTTGGGAGCGATGGCGCGGGCAATCATGATGCGTTGGCGTTGGCCGCCGGAGATGCCGCCCTGGCCCTCGGAGATGATCGTGTTCATGCCCATGGGCATGGCGCGGATGTCATCTGCGACGCCGGCCTTTTCCGCGGCCTCCCACGCTTCGGTCATGGTCAGTTGCGGCGCCGTGATAGTGATGTTGGAGTAGATGTCGCCCTGGAAGAGCCCCGCGTCTTGCATCACCGTGCCGATGCACCTGCGCAGGGACGGCAGGTCGATGTCGGCCATGCTCTTCCTGTCGTAGTAAACCGCGCCCTTCTCCGGCTTCTCGAAGCCCAGGAGCAGACGTATCAGGGTGGACTTGCCACAGCCCGTACGACCGACGATAGCCACGTACTCGCCCGGACGGACCTTCAGCGAGAGGTCGTCCAGGATGTAGGGGCCATCCTCGCTGTAGCGGAAGGAGACGTGCTCCATCTCGACGCCGCCCGTGATGCCCGTCACGATCTGCTTGTCCTGGCTGGTCTCGGGCTCGGTGGCCAAGAACGGCTCGGCCATCTCCAGCGTGGGCTGGATCTGCGCCGCGGTGAGGGCGATGCCCGACAGCGACAGGAAGGCGCCCATGAGCATGCCGTAGGCCGAAGTGAACGCGAAATACGACGACTGGTCGATGTGGTTCTCAATCGCCAGGTAGTACAGCGCGATGTTGGAGAACAGCGAGATGGCGGTCGTGATGGCGCCGTTGATCTTGATGAACAGGGGCGGGTTGTAGAGCAGCGCCGCGCTGTCGGAGTAGAGGTTGAGCCAGCGGGCAAAGACGCGCTTCTCCGCGCCCGCCAACCGGATCTTTTGGACGCCCGTGATGAGGCTGTAGCTCATGCCGGACTCCTTGGCGCTCAGGTCCATCTGCTTGCGGTTGATACCAACCTGCATGAGGGTGGTGGCGACAGAGACGCCCACCGTGACCAGGATGATGCGCAGCGAGGCCTCCACCAGCGGCGGAGCGAACGCAAAGATCTGCCTGATGTAGATCAGCGAGGTGACGGAGCTCAGTCCCGTGCTCAGGATGATGCTCAGGAAGGTGTTGCAGAGCGTGCTGACGGAGTTGGAGCGGCTGTTGAGCTCGCCCGGGCTGTACTTCCTGAAGAAGCTCGCCGGCAGCGCGAGCAGGCGCATCATCATGGACGCCTCGACACCCAGGGAGATCTTTGTGCTGAGCCGGGTCTGGATCATGTCGCGCACGCTGGAGATGAGCTGCGTGGAGATGAGCGTGCACAGGATGAAGACCGCGATGGCCGCCAAGGCGTCGGCCCTGCCGCTGGAGAGCACGGGGCCCGTCAGCGTGCGGCTGATCTGGGGCATGAGCATGCCCACCAGCGTGACCGCCAGCGTCGAGCCGAGCACCATGATGAAGTCGCTCAGGGACACGCAGTCCTTCATGTAGATGAGCAGGTCGGGAATCGCGAGCTTCTTCTGGGGCAGCGGCTGGTAGAAGCAGATGCCCTCGCTGTCGAAAAGCTCGGCGGTCTTGGCGTTGACCTTGGTGCGCTTGCCCGTGCTGGGGTCGTTGTACGAGTAGCCCGAGATCATGTTGGGCAGCAACGCCACGGGCGTGTTGCCTTCTTTGGTGAAGGCGATGAGCGCGCCGTAGGCGTCGCGGTACCAGCCCTCGGCGAGCGTCACGTTGCGGCGCATCATGCCGTAGCAGCGCAGGGCATAGTCGAGCTGGTCCTCGCCCGTCTTGATGCTGTTGGGGTACTCCACGGGCTTGCAGTGATAGTACTTGAGGATCTCGTCGATGACGTTGGCCGTGACGATGCGCTCGTCGCTGAGGCGCTCCGCGGTCTGCCTTCCCAATACGACACTCGCGGCCTTCTCGAAGGAGTCCTCGAGGACCCGTTGCTCGGCAGCGCGACGCTCTTTGATTTGGTTTTCAAACCATCCCATCGTGGTGCCTCCTATTCGTTCGCCACGAGGTCGGCATAGGCGCCGCCCTTGCTCATGAGCTGGTCATGGGTGCCGCGCTCGACGACCTTGCCGTGGTCGAGGACGATGATCTCGTCGCAGTCGCGCACGGTGGACAACCTGTGGGCGATGACCACGCAGGTGATGCCCCTCTTGCGGATGGCCTCCACCACCTCGTGCTCGGTCCTGGCGTCCAAGGCGCTCGTAGCCTCGTCCATGATGATGATCGTGGGGTCCTGCACCAGCACGCGGGCGATCTCCATGCGCTGACGCTGTCCGCCGGAGAGGTTCTTGCCACCGCTGTTGAGCATGTGATCGTAGCCGTCGGGCAGCTTGGTGATGTCGTCGTGCAGCTGCGCGTCGCGGGCCGCCATGATGACCTCGAAGTCCTCGATAGACGAGTCCCACATCTTGATGTTGTTGGAAATCGTGTCGTCGAACAGCGTGATGTCCTGGTCGACTACCGCGAGCGACCCCACGAGCACGTCGCGCGGATACGCGCCGCGCGGCTTCCCGTCAAAAAGCACCTCTCCGCTCCAAGGCTGGTACAGGCCGGAGACCAGCTTGGATATCGTGGACTTGCCACAGCCCGACGCGCCCACCAGCGCGACGCGCTCGCCCGGCCTGAGCGTGAGCGAGAAGTCCTCGATGAGCGGGGGCTCGAGCTTGGAGTAGCCAAAGGAGATGTTCTTGAGCTCCAGGTGACCCTGCAGCTTGCCCAGCTCCACGTCGTCGGCATTGCCCTGGTAGGCGGTGAGGGACGGGTCGTCCGGATACTCCATCACGTCCTCGACGCGCTCCATCTGCGTGCGCATCTCCTGGATGGTCTGGCCGGCGCCCACCAGGGACTGGGCAGGCGACATGAACGAGCTCAGGAAGCCCTGGAACATCATCACGCCACCCAGGGTGTACTCGCCCTGCATGGTGAGGTACACGCCAAGCACGAGCACGCCGTAGTTCGCGACCTCGGTCAGCAGCATGGGGATCTTGCCGAGCAGCATGTTGGTCTTGTTGGTCTTGACGGTCTGGGTGTTCACGGACGCCTGGTAGCCGGCCCACTTCTGGAAGAAGCCGTTCTCGGCGCCGCTGGACTTGATGGTCTCGATCATGGAGATGCCGCTGGCCTTGGTGGAGGCGAGCTTGGCCTGGTCGCGCATCTGGACGCGCGTGATGTTGACGCGCTGCTGTGAGATGTAGCGCGACACGCCGATGTTGATCACCAGCGCGGTGAGGCCGATGAGGGTGAGCGGCACGCTCTGCTTGAGCATCACGGCGAGGTAGAAGACCGCCATGGCGGTGTTGAGCAGGAGCGGCGCGAAGGTGTTCACCAACGTGCTCGCGATGGAGGCGTTCAGGCCCAGGCGCGCCTGGATGTCGCCGGCCTGGCGTTGGGAGAAGAACTCCATGGGAAGGCGCAACACCTTCCACATGTAGGACGTGCTGCCCACGACGTCCATCTTGCCGTTGATCTTCAGCGAGTAGACGGCCTGCGCCCACGCCACGGTGATCTGGATGATCGCCAGCCACGTCATCATGTCGATGAGGGGATCGAGCCAGTCTGGGTTCTGGCCGGTGAGCAGCCGGTCCATGAAGATGCGGGAGGTGAACGAGTTGATGATGCCAAAGAGGTAGCTGATGGCAGTGGTGACCATCACGAACACGACCGCCGCGCCGGCGCCCACGAGACGCTTGCGCGCAAAATCGAGGGTGCTCTTGGGCTTGCCGCTCGGCTCGAACTGCTCGCCCGGGGTGGCGAGGATGGTGACGCCGGTGAACGACTCGTCGAACTCCTCCATCGTCACGACCACGTCGCCGCGGGCGGGGTCGTTCAGGTAGACACGGTTGCCCTTGAAGCCGTCCAGCACCACGAAGTGGTTCATGTTCCAGTGGATGATGCAGGGGAAGGTGGCCTGCGTCTGTATGGTTTTGGGGTCGAAGCGGTAGGCCTCGATGTCAAACCCGTAGTGCATGGCCGCGAGCGCGATGTTCTTGGCCTTGCTGCCGTCGCGCGACACGCCGCAGTCCGCACGCACCTGCTCGAGCGGGACCCACTTGTCGTAGTAAGCCATCAGCATGGCGAGCGACGCGGCGCCGCACTCGAGCGCCTCGAGCTGCATGATCACGGGGACCTTGGCCACGCCGTTCTTCACGGGCTGTTTTATTTCGCGTTTAGCCATTTTTGCCTCACTTGCTCGTCAGCAAAAACTGGACGGGGTGAACGGATTCCGTGACCAACGTGCCCTCGTACATGCCGTCCGGCAGGTCGACCTCGGCCTTGCCCACGGTGCGGCCGTACGGGTCCGTCTCCGTGGACAGGATCACGGTCTCCTTGCCGCCCACGCGCAGGGTCATGTCCTTTTCCATCTTGTTCTCGGCACTGGTGATGGCCACTTCGGCCTGCTTGTTCTGCGTCGACACGCCCACCTTGACGGTCGTCTCGATGACGCCCACCGACATCCACACAAAGAAACCCACCAGAATGACGACGACCGCCGCCAGGACAATCCAGATGCCCGGATTGGTGACACGCAGATAGTCCGACAGTTGCTCTGGGGAAGAGACACGCTCCAACGTCTCTTTGCGGAAGATCGTTGGCTTCTGCTTCTCGTCCATAGCGCCAGCTCCTTCTATAGCCGATCGGTCGACACGCGGGGCCAGGCGAGCCCTCGCCGCGTTCGTACGTACGGTGCGGGACGAACCCTTGCACGAACAAACTATTATGAGCCAAAGCGCAATGGGCCTGCAGTTTCTTTTTTTGCCTTGGCCGACCGCGCTGCCACACCGTAAACCCGCCCGTGTGGGTCGCCCTTCGCACGCGTGCAGGCTCATAAAAGAGCTGCCATAACGCTCGGCAGCGGTGCGTGACGGAGCTGCGGTCGCCGACTTAAGGGGACGGCCCTGCAGTCCGGTGGCCTCAGCAGCCGGCAA
>CACXFF010000253.1 GCA_902766805.1 uncultured Coriobacteriaceae bacterium
GAACCCCGAAAGCCAGCGACGCGCACCGCAACTGGAGTGGAAGGAGAGCGCCTGCATCGGCTGCGGCGCCTGCCTGGCAGCGGCTCCGGACGCTGACGCCGTGGCGTATGCCGGCAAGCGCCACGTGGACGTCCGGACCCTGCGCGGAGACGCCCCGCAAGCCCAGGCGGCAGCGCGCGCCTGCCCGGCCCACGCCCTCACCTGCATCGGCGAGACCAAGACCGTGGACGAGGTCCTGCGTGTCTGCCTGCAGGACCAGCCCTTCTACGAGGATTCGGGCGGCGGGGTCACCCTGTCCGGTGGAGAGGCGCTCACCTGGCCGGACTTCTGCGAAGAGCTCCTCGCCCGACTCGGCGAGGAGGGCATCGACACCTGCATCGAGACCGAGGCGCATGTGGCACCGGAGGTCTTCCAGCGCATTGCTCCCCTGCTCGACCACATGCTCGTCGACCTCAAGCACGTGGACCCGACGCGCCTCAAGGAGCACACCGGCGTCGACGGCCGCCTCATGCTCGCCAACCTTCGTTGGGCCATCGCCAACCACCCAGACGTGCTTCCGCGCACGCCCGTCATCCCTGGCTTCAACGACCGCCTGGACGATGCCCGCACCATGGCCCGTTGGCTGCGCGCGCACGGCGGCACGCGCGTCCAGCTCCTGCCCTTCCACAACTTTGGCGAGAGCAAGTACGCGCTGCTCGACATGCCCTACGCCCTGCACGACGTGGCAAGCCTGCATCCCGAGGACCTTGCGGGCTATCGCCAAGCCTACCTCGACGAGGGCATCGAGGCCTTTTTCTGAGATTCCAACGAGTGTGGTCCGAGCGTTGCGGCGCAACGTCTCGGGCTCTGCGGTTCACCTCGGTGGGCCCTGCCGGCTACGTCACGATTGCCGGACGTAGATCGCGTCCACTCCGGAGCGCTCAAGGCTCTGTCGCCATTCGTCGCGCACGCTGTCGTCGGTGATGACGCTGACCTTCTTGCCCGGCAGGCGCATGGGAACGGCACCGCGTTGGCCGAACTTCTCTGACTCAGTGAGCACGACGACCTCGGCAGCCGACTCGGCCATCGAGCGCACGGCATCGGCACGCATCTGGTCGGCATTGGTGAAGCCCACGCCGTCGATCCAGCCGTCGGCGCCGATGAAGAGCCGGTCGACGTAGAATTCCTGGGCGCAGGCGTGCACGAGCGGCCCCACCATCACCTGCGAGTCTCGTTGGTAGCTACCACCCAGAAGCACGCAGCTCACGCGCGAGCTGTCGCGCACGTAGCTGGCAATGAAGGCGCTGTTCGTGACGATGGTCACGTTTTTGTCCGAATCGGCCAGCTCGCGCGCCAGCAAGGAGCAGCAGCTGCCGCTCTCCACCATGACGGTCGCGTTGTCGGGAACCAGCTCTGCCGCGCGTCGGGCAATGAGGCGCTTCTCCTCGTAGTGGTAGGCCAGGCGACCACCCACGTCATTGGGGTTGGCGAGCTGCGCAAACCCGTGCACGCGCTGCACCAGGCCCTTGGCCTGCAGGGCGTCGAGGTCCTTGCGCGCCGTGACCTCCGACACTCCGAGCAGCTGCGAGAGATGGGTGACCTCCACCTTGCCCTGCGAGGTGAGGATCTCGAGAATCTGGTTGTCCCGCTTGGCCATGGTTTTCCTTTGCGCTGGAATCTATTTCTAACGCATACAAGTATAGCTATGTTCGTAATGTTTGAGGATGCTCGACGAAAGACGTCAGGCCCACCCGCGAGGCGCTCGGGAGCGCCTCCTACCTGGCACGCGGCATCTCCAAGCTCGAGGACGTGCAGGCTCTCGTCGCGCTCGCCAACGTCCCGCAGCGCGAGCGGGGCATCTACGACTGGGCCGACGGCCGCGGGAGCGCGTCATAGAGCCGCGGACGCGCACGGCGCGCTCGCGGCTCCGGCGAGGATGCCCACCATGAGGATGTACGGCAGTCGGCACGGCGATGGTGTTCGCCGGCCACGACCTCGCCCCTCCGGGGCGGCCCCACATGCCAGCAGCCCCCGGGGATAGTCCCCGAGGGCTGCTGAAGCGGGCAGTGCCCGGATGCTAGCGGTTCGCAGAGGCAGTCGCGCTGATGATGATGCTGGTGAGGATGATCATCATGAGGATGACCACCAGCTCCTCGACGACGGCCTGCGTGACCGCACCCGTCACGCCAGCCTTGGACGCGGCGCTCCCCAGCTGGATGTCCTCGAGCGTCATCGACGCGGCGAACAGGCGGCGCATGCTCCCGCCGACGCCGAGCATGCCGTAGCCCTTCTGGCCCTTCAGCCACTCATCCAGCTCGCCGATCGTGCCCACAACCTCGGCACGGTCGTAGCTCTTGCCGGCATAGGCGGAGTAGATGACCATGGACTTGTCCCTAGACGTGGCGTGCCCCGCGTCCTTGCAGGCCTGGTACAGGTCGAAGAACTCCGCGATCTTCTGCTCGGCGGGCTTGTCGCAGAGCGCGAGCACCATCGCCGCCGACTGGGCGACGTCGGAACCGATCCTGTAGTTGGCCTTCATGGTCTGGAACAGCGACTCGGCTTCGTCCACGGCGCTATCAACATCCTTGCCCGCCATGATCATGAGCGCGATCATCGACATGTCAGCGTCACCGGTGAGGAAGCTGTGCTGTTCTTTGACGCGCGCATACGCCTCCAGCGTGTCGTTCACGACCTCGTCGAGCCGCTCGGGCGGACAATTCTCGTAGATGGTCGTCGCGGCCATCGCCAGCATCGAGCTGGTGAAGACGCGCCCGCCCTTCAGCCTCTCGTAAATCCCCATAACGGCGTCGAGGTAGGCTTCCGGATCATCGGAGAGCGCCATCTTTATCTCCACCACGAGCTCCAACACGCTGCGGAAGTCGGAGAAGACGCCCGCCTTGCTCTTCAGGATGCGCTTGCATTCCTTGATGCGATCCGCGTCGACCTGCTTGCCGGCGTTTGTGTACAGCATCGCCCCGAGCTTGACGACTTCTTCGAACCCGAGCTTGGACACTTTGCGCAGCGCCACTTCGTTCCGCACCTGGGCTTGCGCCCTTGCTTGCAGGGATGGTTTCATGCTGCCTCCTCGTTCGCATGCCGGCACATGAACAAAGTATACCCAACGAGTGGGGAATCATCTGGCGCGCCCTGTCAGCACGCGGCATTCGACCCCACAGCGCCTGCTCGGATGCGGCAGCGGCCCCGTGAGCACTTGGCGGATAGAGCGGCCCATGCATACGAATCGAGCAGGTCAAGCTTATATACTTCAAAGCACAGACCCCATCTTCGTCTCATCACCAGGAGGTTCCATGCGCCACTCCTCACACGCCTTGAAGGCACCCATCACGCTTGCCACCGTCATCACCCTCGGCCTCGCCGGCGCCGCCCCTGCCTTGGCCGAGCAGCCCGCCTCGTCCGAGCAGGCCACCAATCGTCTGAGCTACGCCTACAACGCCTCGCTCTACGACGAGCAGGGCAACTATCCCGGCGTGTACTCGGTAGCCCTCAAACCCTCCGTCGGCAGCGAGGCCTCCACCATCGGCATCCCCAGCATCGCCGACGAGAACCTCTCCGACGCCCCCACCACCGAGTCTCCGGCCATCATCCAGGGAGCGGCCGTAGGCTTCGAGAACAAGACCGGCGCCACGGAGTTCCAGGTCCTCAAGGAGCGCGTGGCCCCGTACTCCTACTTCCGCTACTCCATCATGGAGCAGACCGGCCAGGACGGCGTGGCCCGCAAGAAGGTATCGGGTTTTGACGGCACCTACGTCATCGTGCGCCTCAACGTGGCAGAGCTCTTCCGCGACTTTGACAGCAACGCCCTGACCGCCGAGAACGCCGCCGACTACTACCTGCACGTGAAGCAGGAGAACAACAAGGCGCTGCTGGTGGCCACGGGCCAGGAGGGCCACACCTTCTCGAACGTGGTGGGCTCCAACTCCGTGAAGACCGGCGCCTACCGACTGAGCGAGATGCTCGACGCCAACGGCAAAGACACTTCCACGCCCTACTTCGACGTCGTGCTCCTGTCGTCGGCCGCCAACGTTGCCGGCGCCGATGCGGGCAAAGAGGGCTCGGTCAACGGCGACGTGCCCCTGCACTTCTACGTGGACAAAGTGGCCGACTACAACCCAAGCCTCACTTACGACCCCGCCTCCACCGACCCCAACCACATCGCCCAGTGCCTCGCCAAGTTCTACGACGAGGATGCCGCCAAGCAGCAGGCCGGCGACAACGCCTCCCGGATCGGCGTGTCTAGCTACGTGGTGAAGGGCTCGGACCTCGCGTTGGAGACCTTGGTGGAGAACTCGGGCGGTGCGGCCAAGAACAGCGGCACCACCTACTGGTCCTTGGCCAAGAGCTTGCAGCACGCCTTCTACGACCAGGCCGCCGACAAGAGCGCCAGCGACGCCGGCTGCGGGCGCACCGTCAAGCTCATGAGCGAGGTGCCCGTGCTCAACAGCCTTGAGATGCGCGGTGCCGACGCCAGCAGCCTGCGCAAGCGCACGCTTGACGTGAACAGCTTCGACATCCAGATCGCCAACAACACCAACACCGAGACGCAGGTCTCCACGGCCGGCCTCACGTTGGAGAACGCCTGGCTCAAGCTGTGCGACAACTCCAACACCACCGGCGCCGAGCTGGCCGTGGGCAACAACGCTACCATGGTGATCGACGCAGGCGGCAAGCTCATCATAGACAAGACTGCCCAGCTCGAAGTGGAGTGGGACGGCTCCACCACCGCGCCCGCCTCGGCCGACAGCCCCGCCACGCCGACCACGCCCGACACGCTGAACGACGGCGTGCTTGACCTGCGCGCCGGCGGCGAGATCGAGAACAACGGCGTGATCACCATCGAGGGCAAGGAGGGCAAGCCCGTAGAGCCCGCAGCCTCCTCCACGGCGGACGGGGCCGCCACGTCCGTCGCGCAGCAGATTGCCGAGAGCGCCAAAGGCAACGGCGAGCTGTACGTTCAGAAGGGCGCCACGCTCACCAACAACGGCTGCATCATGCTGAACGGCGTGCTGTTCAACATGGGCACGCTGGTGAACAACGGCAAGTACGACGTGGACCCCATCACGTCCAACGACCCCGACCACGGGCAGTTCACCTACCACCGCGGCATCCAGGCCTCGTGGAAGGACGACATCAACCAGGCGGACGTCTTTTGGGGCGCGCTGTACAACGGCATGAACTCCAGGTATGAGGAGGAGGCCGAGGCGCGGCTGGTGAACAACGGCGACATCGTGCTCATCCCGGGCGACCTGTTCAACTTTGCCAAGGTGGAGAACGCCACCGGAGCGCACCTGTATCTCGGCGCGTCAGACGAGGCCATCATTCCCATCGAGCCCACCGCCGAGGCGCCCACCGTGGAGACCAAGCGCGTGAAGTACGAGCTGCCCTTCCCCAGCCACGTGTTCAACTACGCTCTCATTGCCAACGAGGGCGAGATCATGCCCGCCAGCGTGGCGCTCAACGACAACGGCAGCTTCGGCGCCCTCAGCTCCCCGGGGAAGTTTGCCGGCTCCTTCTACCTTGACAGCATCGGGGACGGAAAGGTGACCGGCTCGGGCAAGGTGTATGCAGGCGCCGGTCTGCAGGAGGGCTGGAACGACCCGTCCGGCAACGGAACCTGGTGCTACGTGCGCGACGGCCAGGTCGTCACCGGCTGGTTCCTCGACGCCGGCAGCTGGTACCTCGCCGACGCCTCCGGCACGATGCTCACTGGCTGGCAGCAGGACGCCGGCCACTGGTACTACCTGTCCCAAGACCACGACGGAAGCTTCGGCGCCATGCGCACCGGCTGGCTGCTCGACGGCGGGAAGTGGTACTGGCTGAGTGCCACCGCAGGCGGCCCCCTCGGCGCGATGGCCACCGGTTGGCAGCTGGTGGGCGGCACGTGGTACTACCTGTACCCGCAGACCGGTGCCCCCAAGGGCTCCCTGGCCGTGAGCACCACGGTGGACGGCTACGTCGTCGACGCCAACGGCGCTTGGGTCCGCTAGCGGCCCGTGCGGTCGGTTTCGCGCAAGGGCACCGCCTCGGACACCTTGACGCTGCGGCGACGGACATCGAGTGCCATTTTGCTTGCTCCCTCAGGCATCCAGCTTGCATGCCATGCAAGCTGCTAGCGTCAGCCCCCCATGGGCGCAAGGTCGTGGAGACCAGGCTGCTCGCCAGCAGGCCTTTTGCCAGGAATGTCGACCGTTTACGCAGGTAGAATTATTCGCGACCGGACGGAAATGAGATCGCTCGGATTTGGGGCTGGAGGACGGCTGCCAGCGGGAGGTGTGACCGTGGAGTGGTTTTGGTATGTCGTTGCAGCGCTTGGAGCAGGGATAGGCACGGGCCTTGCGGGGCTTTCCGCTGCCACGGTCATGGTCCCGATCCTGATTGTGCTCTGCCCATCCTTTGCAGGAGAAACCGGCGCATACCAAGCCACGGCCATCGCACTGGCCTCGGATGTCCTCGGCTCGGCAGTTACCGCCTACACCTACGCCAAGCACAAGAACATCGACCTCAAACGCGGATGGATCATGCTGGCATGCATCCTTGCCATGTGTGCCGTGGGAAGCTACGTGGCTTTCATCGTGGGCAACGTGGTGTTGGGCAGCTTTACGCTCTTCCTGACCTTCTTCATTGGCATCCGCTTCCTGGTCAAGCCGGATACGAGCAGGAATAGCACGATCTCAAAAGGTGAGAAGCTGGACTGGAAAGGCGTGGCGATTTCCCTGTTCTTCGGCTTGCCGATCGGCTTCGGAGCAGGCTTTGTGGGCACTGGCGGCGGCATGATGATGCTCGTGGTGTTCACCGTTTTCCTGGCTATGGACCTGAAGACGGCTGTTGGGACGAGCACGTTCATCATGACCTTCACGGCTCTCATCGCTTCTGCCTGCCACATCCTGATCCATCCGGCCATTCTGGTGGAGAAATGGGACGTCATGCTGCTCTGTGTCACGGTCGCGACGGCAGCCAGCCTGATCTCGGCCAGGTTTGCCAACCGGGTGGACAACCGAACCGTGGGCTTGGCAACCGGCGCGATTCTGACGCTTTTGGGCGGAGCCATGCTTTTGCTGAACTTTTGGCCGCAGATCTCTTCCGCACCGTTGGTCACACAAACCCTCAGGTGCCTTGGCACGTTGCTTGTCTTCATTCTTCCGTGCGTCCTGGTCCTGATCCCGATTCGCTTCCTCACAAAGGTCCCGTCCTTTGTGTTCCGGAAGCTGCTCCACATGGTTGCCTTCACCTGTTTCGTGGTGATGGTGCTCGCAGCGGAAAGCTGGCAGGCCGCCGCGCTGACCTCGGTCACCATCGCCGCGCTGGCGTACCCCCTGCTTTCTATCGCCGAGAGCCAGCCATGGTACGGGAACCTGTTCGTGCAGAAGTCCAAGGGAGAGGTGAAGCGAAGCCTCCTGATGCTGTTCTTCATGTTCGCTGCGGCCATCGCGGTCGCATGGGGCGCGTTTGGAAAACCGTACGTCGCCGCAGCCTCGATTCTCATGTGGGGGATGGGCGACGCCGCGGCGGCGCTTGTCGGCATACCTTTCGGGAAGCACAAAATCCCCTTTGAGCCCATCAAGGGAGGAAAGTCATACGAAGGATCGATGGCGATGCTGGTCGTTTCCTTCCTTGCGGGAGCAACTATTCTCTGCTTGCATCAAGGGCTATCCCCTGCTGCTGTCATGCTGCCAGTGCTGATAGCCTCGCTGATGGGCACGATCGTAGAGCTGCTATCGCCATCGGAATGGGACACGCTCACAGTGCCCATAGTGATTTTGGGCTTCCTGCTGACGCTGGGCGTATGAGGATGGCCCCTTCAGCTGGAGGGCTAGCCATTCTCCGCGAGTTCGTGCACGGCTGCCAGCGCCGAACCGTTCGGCCGCCTCAATAGATAGCACTCGACCATTGGTCGCGTCTCGCCAACTGGGCTTTTGCGCGGCGGTGGACATCGAGTGTCATCTAGCTAAAATAGCTAGATGACACTCGATTCATCAGAATTTGTATTATGCCTGTTGACGGTCGCCAGACTCGGATCGAGTGCCATCTATTCGCAGGGCACCGTCCACAAGCGCCATGAAAGCTGGTCGTCTCAGGCTCTTTTCGCAGCCTTTTGGGCGCGTTGCGCGCGATACCACAGGCTGGCGAGCGGCGTGGCGCATGCCAGGACCAGCAGGATGTAGAGCGCCGAGACGCCCACGTTGACGATGCCCATCCCCTTGTCGTAGAACGGCTCGTGGAAGAGGTTGACGAAGAAGCCGTGCGCCAGGTAGAGCTCCAGCGTCAGGCCGCCGTAGAAGGCCAGCACTTTGCTGGTCACTTTCCTGCGCAGGGAAAAGAGGAGCAGGCCCCAGGTGAAGAAGACCGCCGCCAAAAGCTCGAGGACCATCGCCAACGGAATCACGGGAACGAACGTCCCGAAGTGAATCGACAGGAGGAAGCAGCAGGTGAAAAGCACGATCGAGCAGACGACCTGCCAGCGGTAGCCCCTTTTCATCCACGCCCAGGCCTCGGCTTCCTTGCAACCGAACAGATAGCCCAGCGGGAACAGGATCGCCGTGTTGTACCACCACTTGCCAAGGAAGAGCACGTATCCGCCGTTCAGGTTGGCCAGCGCCATCCCGATGCCCACGAGGACGTACGCGCCCGTCCCCAAGAAGAGCCTCCGCGTCACCTGAGCCTCGTCCGTGCAACCCCTCTTGGACAGGTAGAACAGCAGGTACAGAACGGGAAGCGTAACCACGAACCACGAGTTGGGATTGGCGAGCTCCACACCTAAGGCGAGGCGGACCAGGCGCGGGGCATCGAAGCCCTCCCCTGCCACGAGCCGGCCGACCAAGTAGGCTGTGTTGCAGACGTAATAGGTGAGGACGAGGGGCAAGATCCGGCGTTTCGGGAA
>CACXFF010000254.1 GCA_902766805.1 uncultured Coriobacteriaceae bacterium
CAACGCGAAGCGCTGCTGGCCCTCCAACCGGGCGACCGCCGCGAAGGGCACGCCCGTCTCCGGGGCGACCACGCTAACCCAACCGTCCTGGTCCGCCCGATAACAGCTCCCCTCCATCACGATCATCTCGCCGTTCACGTCCTCGAAGGTCCCCAGGCCGTGGTCGCCCTTCTTCAGCAGCTCCCCCACGCTCGTCACCGGCTTGCTGTAGCCCAAGGCGAGCGCCTGCAAGGTCGAAACCTGATACATCTTGTGCTCCTGCATGGAGATCTCTCCTCCCGAGAACCGTAGCCCGTCGCTAGCGCGCCTTACAGTATACGGTCAACGTGACAGCAGGCACTTGGTACCAAAAAGACCACGTCTTTTTGGTACCAAGTGCGGCCGCAGGTCGAGAAGCGCCTTACGATGCGCTACCTTTGGGACGTGCCGTGCACTCTGCCCACGGGACAACGGAAGAGAGGGACCCTCGTGCATCCGTTCCAAATCGTCTTGCTCATCCTCGTCGCAGGCGCCGTGCTCGTGCCGGTGACCTTCGTGCTGCTGGACACCCTGAAGGAGCGTCGTGTCCGACGGGCGCGTGCCGGCGCACAGGATGACCCCGCGGGCTGCGACCACGTCTGGAGCCTGCACGAAAGCGGCAGCTGCATCACGGGCTATGCGAGCGATGGCGGCCCGGACCCACAGGAGACCTGGCAGGTCGAGCGCTGCCTGCGTTGTGGCGCCGAGCGCTTCACATGCTCGGGCAGCTGCGGAAACGTTGCAGACTGTCACGCCGCCAACGGGAGGTGAGCACGTGGAAGGTCGCCTTGTCTCCCTGTACCAAGCCGAGCTCGTAGAGGGTCCCTCGGGGCCCCGTGAGCGCGTGTCCGGCACGTTGGGCGTCTTTGCCTACAGCGGAGCAGGCGGTATCGGGGAGCTCTGCCTGTTCGTTCCCGAAGACCCCGACCTGCTGGGCGGCAAGCCCAAGCTGCGCCCCGGCCCCGGCAGCGCGAGGAAGGAGGGCGCCAGGCTGCGGCTCGCGGTCGAAAAGACGGGGGCATCCTACGCTTGGGAGATCGTCCGGCCCCTGACGGACCCAGACAGGGAGCAGGCCTTCCTCGCATACGCTGAGGCGCAGGACCGCATCATCCGCCACCTGCTCGCAGGCGCCCGGCTGCTCGACGGGTGACACGCCTTACAGTTTACGGTCAACGAGCCGGCCGGGGCCTGGCACCAAAAAGACCACGTCTTTTTGGTACCAGGCCCCGCAGCGCACAGGCCGTGTGGCGCCAAGAGCCCGCAGCGCGCAGGCCACGCTCAACAGTTCACGCCTTCGTGTTCAGCAGCTCGATCATGCGCTCCATGTTGCGGCTGCGGATGAGCTCGGCGCCCTCGCGCAGCGGCTCGTACTTGTCGCTGAACACGACGTCGGCCTCGGCGGCCTGCTCCACTACCTCCGTCGCAAGGTCCCACGCGAAGTCGCCCAGGTTGTAGACCTCGGCGATGTTCAGGTAGTCCAGCAGGAAGGCCAGGTGCGTCTCGCCGGCAACGCGCTCACGGCTGTCACGCGCCATGTTCAGCCACACGAACTCGCGCTCCTTCATGTCGATGCCGAACAGGTAGGCAAACGTGGAAGGGCAGGTGACGCCGAACGAGGACTTGACCGTCTTGGGCTCAAACACCTCTCCCGAGTCGTCTCGGTCGCGCATCATGTAGCCCGCCGTGCACAGGCACTCGCTGAACGGCGTCCCGGAGTACACGTTGGCGCAGAACACGACGTAGCGCGCCGCCTCGGTGAACTCCTGGGCGAATAGGTCCAGGTCGATGTCGAAGTACTCCGACCCGCCCTCGTAGCCCGACGTCTGGTCGCCCGAATACAGGATCGAATCGTTGTCGGAGACGGTGCGCCACGAGAACTCCCGGATCCTCCCGTCCTCGTACAGGACAAAGGCGCTCAGGTCGATGTCATCGACCCGCTCCCAATACGTGAACGCGCGAATCTTCTTGCCCTCGGGTATGCGCAGGCGCGAGCCGCGCGGCAGCGTGCCCACCCCGCTCATCGACGTGCCCTCCTGCAGGGGCAGCCCTAGGCGCTTCATGTCCCTGTCGATGTAGACCTTGCCCAACGTCCCCTTGCTGCAGCGTGCGAGCTCCTGGCGCAGGCGCAGGCGCACGCGCCACGCGATGCGCTCCGGGATGACCGTCGTGCGCCCGGGGTTCTCGCCAGGCTCCTCCACGTGGGTGCGCAGCATGCCGAACTTCTGGAACGTGAAGACGCGCCGGGCCTGGGGGTTGAGCCGGCTATAATGCATCAGCAGCTGTATGAGCAGGATCTTGTTGTCGGTCTGGATGGCGTCGAGCACGTAGTCCACGGTCGCGGGGAACTTGCACTTGCCAAGCAGGTAGTCGAGCCGGCGCAGGACGGCGCCCGTGCCCTTCTCCTCGCGGAGCAGGTCGAGGGCCTGGCGCGGCTCGTCTTGCGCCATGAGCCGCTCGAACTCCGCGTACACGGAGCGCTCGCTGCCGTTGCGGATGAGGTCGACGAAGCGCTTCCCCCGCTCACTGGTCGGCCGATAGTGCAGGTGGTGCAGGAGCCCCTGCCAGCGCTTCCTCTGCTCCAGACAGGTGCGCATGTCGCACTCGCCGTCCTCCAAGATGCGATCGAGCACGCCCGCCAGGAGCTTGCGGTCGCGGTTGCGCAGGTTCAGCTTGTTGACGTCCGTGCTCTCGTAGCTCTGGAACTGCAGCTGCTCGACGAGCCGCATGACGTCGGAGAGCTTGAGCAGGCGGGCAAAATACGGGTCGCGCAGGTCGATCAGCAGGCGCACGATGGTGTCCTTGCAGTTGCAGCGCGCATCGTAGCAATAGTCCTCGACATACGTGCGGACGACTTGGTACTGCGTGTCGTTCAGCGGCCGGGAGCTGGCGAGCAGCGCTTGCGCCGCCTGGGTAAAGAGCTCGAGCGCCTCGGCCTCGCTCACGATCGAGTAATCGCTCACCGCGACATCCTCGTTGAAGCACTTGCGCACAACCTCCCGCTCGAAGAGCGAGTGTCCCGGCTGCGAGAAGTCGCCGCAGCCATACGTGCGCTGGTAGTGGAGCAGGCGGTCGACGACGATACGGTCGATAGAGAGGCCCCTCACCGACTTGGGGAAGCCCTGGTAGAACGGAGTCGGCACGTGCTTGCCCAGGTTGCGGCTGGCAACCCTCACCATGTCAAGGTTCGCCCAGCCAGGGTTCGACACGATGCGGATGTTGAAGAGCTTGGCCAACGACGCCAAGACCACAGG
>CACXFF010000255.1 GCA_902766805.1 uncultured Coriobacteriaceae bacterium
CGCGACGTGCGCCCGGACGACCAGCCCTACATGGTGAGCTATGCGCGCGTGGTCATCAGCGTGGCGTAAGGATTGGGCGCTCGCGGCACGCTCCCCAGCCCAGACGTAGTACATTGGCCTCGGACGCCGCGATGGGTCCGGGGCCGTTTTTTGTGCGGCGCGGACTTTGGCACCGCACGCGCTGCCGTCCGTCCGCGCGTCCGCGCGCCCGCGCCACCGCACGCACGCCCGCCCACCGCCATGTCCCCGCCAATGCACGGAAACTTTCGAAAAATCGCACATGCGCGCACACCCTGTTTACCTTGGCTTACGCACCGTTCACAATGAGTTCAAGCACACGATATTCGAGAAAGGCGTCACATGAACATCACCCGTTGCCAGGTCATGCACATCACCAATCCGCTGGGATTCGACCTGGGCGCCGCGCCCACCTTCACCTGGACCGTGGAGGACGCCGAGGGCACGCAGGCGAGCGCCGCGCGCATCGTGGTCAGCCACGACGGCGAGACGGTCGCCGACACGGGTTGGGCGCAGCTCTCCGGCATCGCCGCGACGGTCGACGGCCTGACCGAGGCGCTCGCGCCGCGCACGCGCTACAGCTGGACCGTGAGCGTGCGCAGCGACGCCGGCGAGGAGGCCACGAGCGAGCCTGCGTGGTTCGAGACCGCCAAGCTGGACGAGCCTTGGGCCGCCCGATGGATCACGACCGACTACGCCGAGCCGCGCCACCCCGTCTTCGTCCGCCCGCTAGACCTCGCGGCCGGCAAGCAGGTGGCCAGCGCCCGTCTCTACGTCTGCGGATTGGGCCTGTACCAGGCCTTCATTGGCGGCGAGCGCGTGGGCGACGAGTACCTGGCGCCCGGCACGCACGCCTACGACCAGTGGCTGCAGTACCAGACCTACGACGTCACCGACCTGGTGGCCGACGGCGCCGAGCTGGAGGTCATGCTCGGCCACGGCTGGTACTCGGGCCGCTTCGGCTTCGTCAAGACCGACCACGGCTACTACGGCAACGACTGGCGCCTCATCGCCGAGCTGCGCGTGCGCTACGCCGACGGCAGCGAGCAGGTCATCGGCAGCGACGACGATTGGGCGGTCCTGCGCTCCCCCATCACCTTCTCCAACATCTACGACGGCGAGCGCCGCGACGACACGCTGCCCGCGCTGCCGCCCGTGCAGGCCACGCTGCTCGACGCCGATGAGGCAGCGGCCGCCACGGCCAAGCTGCACGCGCGCGTCTCCCTGCCCGTGACCGCCCACGAGACCTTCGTGCCCGAGCTCATCCGCACCCCCGCGGGCGCCTGCGTGCTCGACTTGGGCCAGAACATCGCCGGCGGCTTCCGCCTGCACGTGGACGCGCCGGCCGGTACGGTCTACCACCTGCAGTTCGGCGAGCTGCTGCAGGACGGCGAGTTCTACCGCGACAACCTGCGCACGGCGTTGGCCGAGTACTGGTACACGAGCGACGGCACGCCCAAGGACGTCGAGGCCTGCTTCACCTTCTACGGCTACCGCTACGTGCAGGTGCAGGTCGACGGCGCCGCGCCGCAGGACTTCGACCCGGCGAGCTTCGTCGGCGTGGCGCTCTACAGCGACTTCGACGGCGAGCGCGGCCGCATCACCACGGGCAACGCGCTGGTCAACCAGCTCATCTCCAACGCGCGTTGGGGCATGAAGGACAACTTCCTGGACACCCCCACCGACTGCCCGCAGCGCGACGAGCGCATGGGTTGGACCGGCGACGCCAACGTCTTCTCCAACACCGCCCTGCGCTTGGCCAGCCCCTACGCCTTCTACCGCAAGTTCCTCTACGACATGGCGCTCGAGCAGGCGACCGTGGACGGCAACATGCCCATGGTGGTGCCCAGCTTTGGCCTGAAGAACGGCGCCTCGGTCTGGGGCGACGCGACCACCTGCATCCCCTGGAACATGTACGAGGTGGACGGCGACCCGGCCATCCTGGTCGAGCACTACGACGCCATGCGCTCTTGGGTGGACCACATGGCGCGCGTGGAAGGCGACGACCACGGTTGGGGCCGCAACTTCCAGTTCGGCGATTGGCTGGCGCTTGACTCGCGCGACCCGCAGGGCCGTCGCGGCGCCACCGACGAGGGCTTCATCGGCTACCTGTCCTTCTGGAACAGCGCGATGATCGTGGCCGCGACCGCCCGTGTCCTGGGCCGCGAGCAGGACGAACAGCGCTACCGTGAGCTGGCCGCCCAGCTGCGCGCTTGGATCGAGGCCAACTACTACACCGCCACGGGCCGCTGCGCCGTGAACACCCAAACCGCCTACGTGCTGTCGCTCTGGTACGGCTTCGGTGACGCGGAGTGGTCGAGCGCGCAGCTGCGCAAGCTGCTCGAGGAGAACGGCGGCAAGCTCACCACAGGCTTCGTGGGCACCCCGCTGCTCTGCCCGGTGCTCACGCAGGCCGGACACCTGCGCGACGCCTACAACCTGCTGCTGACCGAGGACTACCCGGGCTGGCTGTTCGCTGTGAAGCTGGGCGCCACCACCATCTGGGAGCGTTGGAACTCGCTGGACGAGAACGGCCA
>CACXFF010000256.1 GCA_902766805.1 uncultured Coriobacteriaceae bacterium
GCGCAGGACTACAGCACCAGATGCGTGAGCTCCTCACCTGCGACGAAACGCCGCAGGTTCTCGCAGCAGACCTCGCAGATGCGCTCCTCCGTGCCGTCGCACTTGCCGAAGGAGCCGCCCGCTTGATGCGGCGTGATGAAGCAGCGCGGCTCGTCCCACAGGGGATGCTCTGCCGGCAGCGGCTCGGGCTCGGTCACGTCGAGCGCGGCGCCGCGCAACTGTCCCTCCGCCAGCACGCGCGCCAGCGCCATGCAGTCCACGAAGTTCCCCCGGCCGACATTGGCCAGGATCGCACCGGCCTTCATGAGGCGCAGGCGACGCTCGTCAAGCCAGTGGACGGTCTCGTCCGTATTGGGCAGGGTGTTCACCACCACGTCCGAGCCCGGCAGCAACTCCTCGGCCTCATCCAGCGTGACCAGGCGCTCGAAGAAGGGCAGCTCGCGCGCGGTATTGCGGCAGACGCCCACACAGTGGCAGCCAAAGCCCGAGAGGCGCTGCGCCGTGTGGCCTCCCAGGTCGCCCGTGCCCAAGATGAGCACCTGTGCGCCCTCCAGCGAGAAGACCGGACCCGCGCAGGCCCACTCGTGGCGCTCCTGCTGGCGCACGTAGGCGGGGAAGTTCTGGGCGATGGTGAGCACCTGCCCCACCACGAACTGGCTGATGATGTGGCCGAACGCCTTGCCTGCGACATTGGTGAGGCGCACGCCCTCCGGGAACGGGATGGCCCCGCGCGTGTACAGGTCCGTCCCCGCCCAGGTCATCTGCACCCAACGCACGGGCGTGCCCTCGGCCAGCAACGCCGGGGCGGGCTCGCCGATCACGCAGTCGGCCTGGGCCAGCGCCGCACGCATCTCGGGGCTCCCCGCCGGAACATCCACCTGCGTAACCACCGCCCCTGGGCCCGCGGCAGCACGCAGCCGCTCGAGATGATGGGGCTTGAAGGGAACGGTCACGAGCACGCGCAACTGACTCGCCATGGGAGCTCCTCTCGGACGGGGACGGGCGTGGCCCGGCCTCTGCGTTTTCACGTCTCTAGCATAGCAGCTTCGGCGCTCCAAACAAGCCAAAACAGAACAAAAGTTCTTTTTTTGGAGATCAGCGGCAATACACTCACGCGGCGCCCAGACCTTCGGCGCATCGTCCACGCCGCGCGCCGTCGCCTGCCTCCGACGCACGCCCGCTATACTGATGCGCATGGAACAAGCACTCCTCGACATACTTGCCGCCCTGCGTTCGGGCGACGCCGTGATGGACGCCGCGTGGCTCGACAAGCTCGTGCGGCGGCACAACCGCGCGAGCCACGATGCCACGCGCAGCGTGTCCAAGCGTCGGCTGCTCCCCTACTACCTGCAGGTCAAGCGCGACAATCCCGAACGTTGGCGCAGCTGGGGCATCGACGCCTCGACCGAGGCCGCCCTGTTGCGCCTGCTCAAGGTCAAGCCGCGGCGCACCGCGAGTGGCGTGGCCACCATCACGGTGCTCACCAAGCCTTGGCCCTGCTCCAGCGCGTGCCTCTACTGCCCCAACGACGTGCGCATGCCCAAGAGCTACCTCGCCAACGAGCCAGCCTGTCAGCGTGCCGAACGCAACTACTTCGACCCCTACCTGCAGGTCAAGGCCCGCTTGCAGGCGCTCGAGCAGATGGGCCACGTGACCGACAAGGTCGAGCTCATCGTGCTCGGCGGCACGTGGAGCGACTACCCAGACGCCTATCAGCGCTGGTACGTACGGGAGCTGTTCCGCGCGCTCAACGACGGACACGGCTACGAGGGCGGCCCGGAAGAACCCAGCCATCCCATCGGCGTGCCAGAGCCAAGCGAGGTCAGCGGGGTCGACCCCGCCCACCACACGACAGCAGAACGCGCCGCCTTTTACGCGCGCTGCGGCTTGGCAAGCGACGCGGCTGCCTGCGCACGCGCGGCCGCAGGCACGCAGGCACTGGTGGATGCCGGCGCGCTCGACTACAACCAAGCGATCCGACAGCTGCTCGACGGAGCCGCATGGCAGCAGGCCGCGCGCGTGCAGCAAGCCACTTGGGCCGAACTGGAAGAGGAGCAGCGCGCCAACGAAAGCGCAGGTCGGCGCATGGTCGGCCTGGTGATCGAGACGCGTCCCGACCTGATCGACACAGACAGTGCCCGCAACATGCGGCGCCTGGGCTGCACCAAGGTGCAGATGGGCATCCAAAGCCTCGACGACCGCGTGCTCGCTCGCAACCAACGGCGGGTCGACAGCGCGCAGATCGCGCGAGCCTTCGCCGTGCTGCGCAGCTTCGGGTTCAAGATTCACGTCCACTTCATGGTCAACCTGTTGGGCTCGTCAGCGGAGGCCGACAAAGCCGACTACCTGCGCCTCGTGAGCGACCC
>CACXFF010000257.1 GCA_902766805.1 uncultured Coriobacteriaceae bacterium
ACGCCCTGGTTGGAGTCCAGGTAGGGCTTGGTGAAGTCGATCTCCTGCTTGCGCTCCTCGGTGATCGTGAAGCTCGAGGCGCCCACGTCGGCCTTGCCGCCCTGCTTGATGAGCGGGATGATGGTGTCGAACTTGGTGGGCGGCAGCCACGCGACCTCGAGGCCCATCTGCTGGGCGATGGCCGCCATGAGCTCGACCTCGTAGCCGGTGGGTGTCTCGCCGTCCATGTAGTCCATGGGCGGGAAAGCCATGTCGGAGACGCAGGTGAGCTTGCCGGGGGTCACGAGGGTGTAGGAGCCCGACGCTGCCGCAGCCGTGGCCGCAGCCGTGGTCGCGGCACTCGTCGTCGCCGCGGGAGCGCCGCCACACGCGGCCAGCAGCGTAGAGCCCGCAACGCCCATGACGCCCAGGGCACCCAGGCGCAGGAAGGCGCGTCGGGACAGGCCGTGGGCGGTCGACATGTTGTGGGAGTCGTTCTGAAGGGCCATGCGCATTCCTTTCCTCCATGATGGCTGCGGCCCGTGCGTCGGCTGGCGCAAGGGCGGTAATTAGCCACTCTATCCAACGCGCCCGCACAGGCTCGTATCATGCGAATGAGTTAACAAAGCATTCATACATCAGGCCAAAAACGGCAGTTTTATTCATAACACCGCTGATAAATGCTTGGTATAAGCATTTTTTAGGGCGCGCCGTCCCGCACTCACAGCGCGGGGTCGGAGCGCCGTCCGTACCAACGTGAAGCAATGCGCGGACCCCACCCGAGGGCAGGGCCCGCGCCAGATGCGAAAGGTAGGGCATGGGCGGCTGCCCGCCCAGCGGCCTAGAAGCCCGCGTAGTACTTGTGGCGCTCCCAGTCGGTGACCACGGCGTTGTACTCTTCCCACTCGGCGCGTTTCTCGGCCAGCAGGTAGTCCACGATGTGATCGCCCAAGGTCTCGCGCATGAGCTCCGAGTCAGCGAACGCATCGATGGCCTCGCCCAGGTCGCGCGGCAGGCGCTGGATGCCCTTGGCAGCAAGCTCGCGCTCGCTCACGAGGGAGACGTCGACCGTACTCTCCTCCTGCAGCGGCAGCTCGTCCTCGACGCCCTTCATGCCCGCGGCAAGCGTGGCCGCAAGCATCAGGTAGGGGTTGCAGGACGGGTCGGGCAGACGCAGCTCGATGCGCGTGGACGCCGCCTTGCCGGGCTTGTGCATCGGGATGCGCACCAGGGCGGAGCGGTTCTTGCGGCCCCACGTGGTGTACACGGGCACTTCGCCGTTGGGCACGAGGCGCTTGTAGCTGTTGACCGTGGGGTTGGTGACGAGCGTGAACTCGGGCGCGTACTTGAGGATGCCGGCGATGTAGTGCTTGGCCAGGTCGGACAGGTGCGTGGTGCCCGGCTCGTCCTCGGTCCAAAAGACGTTGTTGCCCTCGTGGTCGAAGAGGCTCTCGAACACGAAGAGGCCCGAGCCCGAGACGCCGGTAAGCGGCTTGGGCATGAACGACGCGAACAGCCCGTTCTCGAAGGCCTCCTGCTTGACCACCAGACGGGCGGTCATGATGTTGTCGGCGCAGCTCAGGCCCTCGGCATAGCGCAGCGAGATGGCGTTCTGCGAAGGGGCGTTGGAGTGGTAGGAATACTCCACCGGGATTGACATCTTCTCCAGGGTGAGCGTGGTGTTGCGGCGCAGGTCACGCGCCGAGTCCGACGGCGTGAGGTCGAAATAGCCCGCATTGTCGAGCGGGGTGGGCAGCTCGTCGTCGGCGAAATAGAAGAACTCGATCTCCGGGCCAGCATTGAAGATGTAGCCCTTCTCCTCGGTCTGCGTGAAGAGCTTGCGCAAGCGGCCGCGGGGGTCGCCCTCGAAGGGCTCGCCGCCGGGACGGCAGATGTTGCAGAACACGCGCGCCACGCCACGCTCGGCAGGACGCCACGGCAGGATCTGGAAGGTGGCCGGGTCGGGGAAGGCCAGCATGTCGGACTCCTCGAGCGGGGCGAAGCCGTCCACCGCGAAGCCGTCGAAGCCGATGCCCTCCTCGAAGGCCTCCTCGAGGTCTTCGGGCGAGATGGCAAAGCTTTTCATGTTGCCAAGCACGTCGGTGAACCACAGGCGCACGAAACGGATGTCGCGCTCCTCTACCGTGCGAAGCACGAAATCGATGTTCTGCTCATTGGTCATGACGGACTCCTTGGGATCTCCAGAGGCCTTGCCCGCGAGGGACTCATACGCATGACACTTTCCCACAGATTTGTTTCTTTCGGGTTACCCTCAGGGCGCGCGTGCCAATGGCGCGGTAGACGGC
>CACXFF010000258.1 GCA_902766805.1 uncultured Coriobacteriaceae bacterium
CGCGACGAGCTGCCGCACGACGAGCTGTGGGCGGCGGAACCGGGCCCTACGCAGGACTCGTCCTTGCCCGCGCCTGCGCCCGGTGCTCCGTCCAGGCATTGCGCCGCCGAGGCCTTGGGGGCAGCCGACGCAGGAGCGGCCGAGGCGGTTGGCGTGGGCGCGCCATCAGCGGACGGTGCCGCAGGGGACGACTCCCCCGAGCGGCGCGTGGTGAGGGCGCTGCTCGCCGGCCAGGATGCCCACGCTGTCCTGCGCCCCGGCGACCCCTTCCTCTCGGTGGTGGTGGAGTCCATCAACGAGCGCCTGTTCGACCTGCTGGGCGACGCCGCCATCGAAGACTTGGGCGACGGCCCGCAGATCGTACCTGACTACCTTCCCGACCTCAAGGAGGCCTACGACCTATGAGCGACGCCACCACCCCCCGCGTGCCGCGACGCATCGCAGCCGTGCTGATCAACTCCCTGAAGGGCGGCGTGGTCCCCCGCGTGGGCCTGCCCTATGTGACGGTGGGCCGCGAGCAGGAGATACGCGCGCTGCTCCACGACCTGGACCTCGTCGCCGAGGGCGGGGCTTCCTTCCGTTTCGTGGTGGGACGCTATGGCTCGGGCAAGAGCTTCTTGCTCCAGACCATCCGCAATCATGCCATGGGCAAGAACTTCGTGGTCGCCGACGCCGACCTTTCCCCCGAGCGGCGGCTTCAGGGCACCAAAGGACAGGGCCTGGCGACCTATCGCGAGCTCATCCGCAACCTCTCGACCAAGACACGGCCGGACGGAGGCGCGCTCACCCTCATCCTGGAGCGCTGGATCAGCGGCGTGCAGGACCGCGTCGCGCAGACCAGCGGCCTCGAGCCTGTCGACCCCGCCTTTGGCGAGGCCGTGGAGGACGGCATACGGCAGACGGTCGCGGCGCTGCGGGAGCTGGTGCACGGCTACGATTTCGGGCGCCTGCTCACACTCTACTGGCGGGGCTATCGCGAGGGTGACGAAGAGACCTGCGCCCACGTGGTCAAGTGGTTCCGCGGCGAGTATAGGACCAAAAGCGAGGCGCGCGCCGAGCTGGGCGTGAACATCGTCATCAGCGACGACGACTGGTACGAGTATCTCAAGCTCATGGCGGAGTTCTTCCACCAAGCGGGCTACGAAGGCCTCATCGTGCTCGTGGACGAGCTGGTGAACCTGTACAAGATCCCGCACGCCATCTCGCGCCAGTACAACTACGAGAAGGTCCTGGCCATGTACAACGACACGCTGCAGGGCCGCGCGCGGCACCTGGGCGTGATCATGGGAGGCACCCCGCAGGCCATCGAGGACCGCAGACGCGGCCTGTACAGCTACGAGGCGTTGCGTAGCCGCCTCACGCAGGGAAGATTCGCGAGCGAGGGCCTGCTGGACCTGCTCGCGCCCGTCATCCGGCTCGAGCCCCTCACGCACGAGGAGCTGCTCGTGCTCGTGGAGAAGCTCGCCGGCATCCACGCGGGCTATTTTGGCTACGAGCGCACCCTCACGCAGGCCGACCTCGTGCGCTTCCTGGAGCTGGAGTTTGGCCGCGTAGGCGCCGAGAGCCACCTGACCCCGCGCGAGGTGATCCGCGACTTCATCGAGATGCTGGACATCCTCTCGCAGAACCCCGACCTGGGGGTGGAGGAGCTGCTGGGGTCCGGAGACTTCGTGCACGCCGAGGCGTCCGCAGGCGATGGCAGCGCGGTCTCGCAGCGCTTCGCGGAGTTCGAAATCTGACAGGCAGCCCCTGCGGACCATGCCCGCAGGCCGGCGCGGGAACGGGAGCTGTGACATGGACGTCTTTGACCGCTATGCGCCTTTTGTGCAGGACTTCATCTACTCCCACCAATGGGAGGAGCTGCGCGCCATACAGGTGGCGGCAGGCGAGGCCATCTTCGAGAGCGACGACAACGTGCTGCTCACGGCGTCTACCGCGTCGGGCAAGACCGAGGCGGCCTTCTTCCCCATCCTCACGGAGTTCTGGGAGGACCCGCCCGCGACGGTGGGAGCGCTCTACATCGGCCCGCTCAAGGCCCTCATCAACGACCAGTTCCTGAGGCTGGACGACCTGTGCGCCGAGGCCCACATCCCCATCTGGAAATGGCATGGCGACGCCTCGGCCTCGCACAAGGCGCGCCTGCTGAAGCATCCCAGCGGCGTGCTCCAGATCACGCCCGAGTCACTGGAGAGCCTGCTGCTGCACAAGCACAACGCGATCCCCGCGCTCTTCGGCGACCTGCGCTACGTGGTCATCGACGAGGTGCACTCCCTGCTGCGCGGCGACCGTGGCGGCCAGGCGCTCGCGTGCCTGGAGCGCCTGTGCCGCATGGCGGGCTGCAGGCCGCGGCGCATCGGGCTCTCCGCCACCATCGGCGACCCAGAGCTCGCAGGGCGCTACCTCTCCGCCGGATCGGGGCGAGGCTGTGTGATCCCGCGCATCGACGCGCGCGGTGCGCGCTGGCGCCTGTCCATGGAGCACTTCTACGTGACGGGCCCGCAGGCCCCCGAACGGGAGTGGCGTCGTGAGGGGCGACCGGGGCTGCCACAGGAGGCAGGCGACGAGCCGAGCTACGAGCTGCCCGAGGAGCCCGCGCAGGCGCAGCCCGTGCCTGCGGGGAGCCCTGCGTCACAGGAGACACCAGCTCTGCAGGCCCCGCCGGAGCAAGCCGCGACCGACGTCGCACCCGCAGGCGCCGACCCGGGCGTCGGCTATATCTACGAGCACACGCGCGGCCGCAAGTGCCTCGTGTTCGTCAACTCGCGCGAGGAGGCGGAGGGAGTTTGCACCACGCTGCGCCAATACTGCGAGGCCCAGGGCGAGCCCGACCGCTTCCTCATCCACCACGGCAACCTCTCGCAGAGCTTCCGCGAGACCGCCGAAGACCTCATGCGCGACGAGGACGAGGTGCTCACCACCGTCACCACGGCCACGCTCGAGCTGGGCATCGACATCGGACGCCTCGAGCGCGCCTTCCAGATAGACGCGCCGTTCACCGTGAGCAGCTTCCTGCAGCGCATGGGTCGCACGGGGCGGCGGGGACAGCCGCCCGAGATGTGGTTCGTCATGCGCGAGGAGCAGCCTGAGCCGCGCGCGCTGCTGCCCGAGACCATCCCTTGGAAGCTCCTGCAGGGCATCGCCCTCGTGCAGCTGTACCTGGAAGAGCGTTGGGTGGAGCCGCCCAACCTGGACCGGCTCCCCTACTCGCTGCTCTATCACCAGAGCATGGCCACGCTCGCCAGCTCGGGCGAGCTGACGGCTGCCCAGCTCGCCGAGCGGGTGCTCACGCTCGCCCCCTTCCACCGCGTGACGCTCGACGACTACCGCGTGCTCCTCACCCACCTTTTGGCCACCGACCAGCTCCAGCGCACGGAGGGTGGCGGCCTCATCGTCGGCCTGGCGGGCGAGCGGGTGACCAACAACTTCCGTTTCTACGCCGTGTTCCAGGAGAACGAGGAGTACACGGTGCGCAGCGAGTCGCAGGAGATCGGCACCATCGTCGCGCCGCCGCCCGCGGGCGAGCGCATCGCCCTGGCGGGCCACGTGTGGGTCGTGGAGGAGGTGGACCACCAGCGCCACCTCATAGAGGCCACGTTGGTCAAAGGCAAGGTGCCAGCGTATTTCGGCGAGGTCGCAGGCGACGTGAACACCCGCGTGCTGGAGCGCATGCGCACGGCCCTGCGCGAGGAGCGCGGCTATCCCTACCTGCAGGACAACGCCGTCGCGCGCCTGCGCCAAGCGCGGCACGTGGCCGCCAACGCCCATCTCACGGACTCCCCGCTCGCCTGCCTGGGCGGACGCATGTGGTGCCTGTTCCCCTGGCTCGGCAGCTACGCCTTCCTCGCACTGGAGCGCTTCCTCAAGATACGTTGCGCCGAGAGGCTGGGGCTGCGCGGTCTGGACTCGGCCCGCCCCTACTTCATGCAGTTCTCCATGCGCGCGGGGGCCGAGGAGTTCTTCCAGGTGCTGCGCGAGGAGGCGCAGTCTGGGGTGGACCCGATGGAGCTCGTCTATCCCGGCGAGGTGCCCTATTTCAACAAGTACGACGAGTACCTGCCGCCCGAGCTCATACGCAAGGGCTTTGCCGAAGGAGTGCTCGACGTCGACGGCATGGTGGAGCGCGTGCTCTCCTGGTAGGGAGCCCCTGGCGTCGCGTCATCGGCGCTGCCGCCCTCGGGCGTGGCACC
>CACXFF010000259.1 GCA_902766805.1 uncultured Coriobacteriaceae bacterium
CAGGCCGTGAGCGACCCGCTGCTGGGCTGGTGCCGCCTGCCCGACCGCGGCGGCGAGATGCGCGACTACTACGTGCGCCAGCTCTGGGACGGCAAGGGCTCGCCCGACCTCGCGAACATCTCCGAGGTGGGCCTGCTCATGTTGGCGCGCGCCTGCGGCACCGCACTCGCCCGCGCCCACGCGCGCACGGGCAACCGCTTCGCCATCTCCGCGTACCTGGGCAAAGGCGGCAAGTTCGACAATGCCATCGCCGATTTTGCCGTTGCCTACGCCGACCAGAACGACCGCGACTACGAGCGCTTCATCCAGGCTCTCGAGGCCGGCGAGCTCGAGGCCTAGTCTCTCACGCATACAAGGAGGGGGCTCCCACGCACGCTTCTGGCGTCTGTGGGAGCCCCTTTTTTTGGCGCTTTTGGGCGTATTGGACGCGCGGGGGAATCCGCGGGCTAGTTGCGCTGGACGTTGAAGGCGGAGGAGCGTGGCTCCCAGTCGCTCGTGGGGTCGAGAATCTCCACGTTGTAGGCGTGGGGCTTCATCATCCAGCCCTTGGACGCCTGCTCGGAGTCGATCATGTGGATCTCGCCGGTCTCCACGTCGGTGAGCCAGGTGAGCCCGTGGTCCAGCCAGCCGCCGCTCTGGCGCTCCTGGTAGGTGAGCTCTGCATGGGCGTCGCTGTAGCCAAAATAGCGCATGCACCACTGGATCGCCGACGCCATGGAGAAGCAGTTGCCCCCGCGCTCGAAGAAGTCCTTGGCATAGGCGACCTGCCAGTCGTAGACGTGGGGATACTGGTTGCCTTCCCATTCGACGTAGTCCGACCAGGTGATGTTGTTGAAGACGTTCTGCGCGTTCTGTGCCGCCGTGTTGCCGGCCGTGCTGTGCTTGTCGCAGAAGGCCTTGACCATCTCGTCGAGCTCCTGGTCGCCGGTGGTGAAGTAGCCGCCCTTGACCCAGCTGTCCTCGACGCCCTGGTAGCCGCGGGCGAGATTGGCCGACTCGCGCTCGGCTTGCTTCTCGGCCGCGATGCGCGTGGGGTCGGTGCCCTGCTTGGTGAGGTCGGGGACGCCCGCAGCCTGCTTCCAGGCGGGGTCGGGCACCGAGGGGCTCACGGCCTGGGTGGGGGAGGCGGGCGTCGTGGCGCTGCTGGTCGTGGCTGTCGGGGTGGTGGCGCTGCTGGTCGTGGCGCTCGTGGTTGCGGCCGGCGTTGTCGTGGCCGACGTGGTCGCGGCGGGTGCGGTCGCGGTGCTGGCGACCTGCTGCGTCTGCGGGCTGTTGGCCGCGCCTCTCGCACAGCTTGCGATGCCGTTCACGACGAGGACGATGAGCAGGACGAGCAGCACGCCCGCGCCGATGAGCACGAGCCAGGCGCGGCGACGCTGCTGTTCGCGCTGCCGGGCCTTGCGACGGGCGATCTCGCGGCGTCGTGTGCGTTCTTCGGGCGTGAGCTGTGCGTTGCGAGCGCGCCGTTCTTCGGGACTGAGGCGCCGCCCTGTCTGCCTGCGGCGGCGCTGCGCGTCGTGCGGGCGATGTCCGCTCGTACGCCGAGAGCCCGTGTCCCGCGGACGGCGTCTGGGGGAGCTGCCTGCGCCGTCGCGCCTCCCACGTGGCTCTTCACCGTATTCCATGTCCCTGACTCCTTCTGGCACGGCGCCTGCCGTCACACGTCGCTGCACGGGTCCCTGTTTGGCTACCGCGTGGCCGCATATCAACGCTTTATGTCTGGCGATGGCAAACAGCATGATAGAGCATGAGCGCGCTATTGAAACGTGCTTTGCTGAAATCGGTCCCATGATGCTTGGGCACGTCTTGCCGTACAGGTTCGTTACCAAAACGCCGATGCTGCACATCTCGCACACAAATCTGTCATCATGGGCAAGGTTGTTTGCACGTGCGGACAACGGAGAGAACGGAAGGAAGGTTGGAAATGAGCGAAACGGCAGAGAGCAAGGGCGGCGTCAGGATCCTTGACATCATCTTGGGCGTGCTGGTGGTCGCGTTGGGCATCTGGTGCCTGATGACGCCGGTGGGAACCTTTGGCACGATTGGCTGGATCGCGGGCTTCGCCATGCTGTTCGAGGGCATCGGCAAGGTCATCGCCTACTTCGAGTGCAAGAAGCAGGGGACGCAGGACACCTTCATGCTGGTGGGCGGCATCCTCTCGGCGCTGCTGGGCGTGGTGCTGCTGGCGAGCATGGGCATGCGCTGGGCGTACGACCTGTTCATTGCCTACATCGTGGCATGCTGGGTCATCGTCGCGGGCGTCACCAACATCGTGCGCTCCTTCGGGCTGCGCGATGCGCGCTACAACGCGCAGACCATCTCCTTGGGCAGCAGCTGGATCTGGGTCCTCGTGCTGGGCATCGTGCTGGTCGTCTTGGGCATCTGGGGCTTCTTCAACCCGCTGATGGTGATGGTGGCCCTCGGCTGGCAGATCGGCTTCGCGGTCATCGCGGGCGGCGTGAACCTGATCTTGAACTCGTTCTAAGCGCCGCGCACGCGCCTTGTCGGCCCAAAGGCCCGTTGGGCACGTCGAAGAGAACCCCGGACGGCTGTTGCCTTCCGGGGTTCTCGTGTGTCTGCCATGCCTGCGCCCTGCGAGCGGCTGGCCGTGGATGGTCTGCCGGCACGCTTACTTGGCCTTGCGGGCCTTGCGCTCGGCGCGCTTGCGCTGACGCTCCGCACGGCGCAGGGCCGCCGCCCGCTCGCGTGCTGGCGCAGTGCGCTCGCGCGCGTCGGCGATGCTGGTGCTCGCGAAATAGAGCAGGCTGAACAGGGCGGCGACGAGCAGCACCATGGGCCAATTGGGCAGGAACGGCACGTGGAAGAGGAAGGTCGCCGAACAGAAGTCGTAGGCCAACCACAGCAATGCCACGGCCAACCCCATGCCGATGCTTTTGAACAGGGTTTCCTTCTTCATCGTGCTGCCCCTTCTCTGCGGGCGTGTCGGGACGCGGGCGCGTGACGTCGCGCCGTAGTCCATGCGTGTCCGTTTGGCGTTATACCACAGTTGCGGCCTTGCTGCTGCTACGCGCACGCCCGTGTTGGCCCGCGCTCGCCCTCGTGTCGCCCCTGCTCACGCCCACGGGGTGAACGGCTGGCGCGTTGGCCCGATGAGGCGCGCGCGTCGGCGCCACAACGCGCATAATCGTTCGTATCCAATACCGAGGAGGAACCATGGACAAAGAGGGAATGCTCCAACTGCTGCGTAACGACGTCGTCCCGGCGCTTGGCTGCACCGAGCCAGTATGCGTGGCGCTGGCCGCAGCCGATGCGGCGCGCGCGGCGGGCGGCGAGCCGGTTGGCGCGCGGGTGGTCGCCAGCGGCAACATCGTCAAGAACGGCTTCTCCGTGGGCATTCCCGGCTTCGACCGCGTGGGCCTCGAGTACGCGGCGGCGTTGGGCGCCCTCATCGCGCGTCCCGAGCTGGGCTTGGAGATCTTCCAGGGCATCACGGACGAGATTCGTGCGCGTGCCATCGAGCTGGTGGAAGCCGGGCACGTGACGGTGGAGGTCTATGCCAGGCGCCGGGGCGTGTACGTGAACGTCGCGGTGCGCACGACCGAGTCGGCGGGCAGCTGCGTGATCGAGGGCACCCACACCAACATCACGCTGTCGGCCTCGGACGGCTCTGCCACCGAGCACGCGGTCGCCCGCGGCGCATGGGCCGAGAACGGGCGCGAGACGCTGGTGGCCGACGAGGCGGCGTCGCAGGAGCCTGCCGCGCAGCCTGCCGCGGCGAGCCCCCAACCCACGATCCAGGAGCTCTTCGACCAGCTCATGGCCTGCAGCGTGGCGCAGATCCGCGCCTTGGCCGCCAGCGCCTCGGCCGATGAGCTGGCGTTTCTCGCCGACGGCGTGGCCATGAACGAGGCCTTGGCTGCCTATGGCATGCGCGAGAACCCCGGGATTGGCATCTCGACCACGCTCGACGCCGCGCTCGGCGAAGGGATTATGGGGTCGGGCGTGATGGAGCGGGTGATGGTCGCGGTGGCGAGCGCCATCGAGGCGCGCCTGGAGGGCTGCCCGTATCCCACGATGTCGAGCGCGGGCTCGGGCTCCAAAGGCATCGCCACCATCCTGCCGGTGGTGCAGACCGCGCGTGCGGTGGGCGCGTCGGAGGAGCGCACGCTGCAGGCGCTGGCCTTCGCGCACCTGCTCAACGAGTACGTCAACCTGCACGTGGGCAAGCTGTCGGCGGTCTGCGCGTGCTCCATGGGCTCGGCGACCGCGGCGAGCGCGGCCATCACCTGGCTTTTGGGCGGAGACGACGAGCAGATCGGGCTGGCCATCCGCAACATGAGCGGCACCATCACGGGCATGATCTGCGACGGCGGCAAGACGGGCTGCGCCTGCAAGCTCTCCTGCGCCATCAGCGGGGCCTTCACCTGCGCGTTGCTTGCGCGCAACGGCGTGGGCCTGCGTCCGAGCGACGGCATCTGCGCCGACACGCCCGAAGGCTGCATCCGCAACATGGGCCGCGTGAGCCAGCAGGGCATGGTGGCGACCGACACCACCATCCTCGACATCATGCTGGAGAAGCAGGCGGGCTAGCAGTCGCCGCGCGTGCCAATGCCCGCGGTGCTCGCGGGGCCGCGTGGTTACGAGCGTGTGGCCCGCGGGCAGCACGGCCCGCTTTGCGCTACCATTGCCTGCATCATGCCTAGCTGGAACATACATACCGCGCAAGCCGAACGCCTCTTGGCCACACCGGGCCCGGAGGCCTTGGGCGTGTCTGACGCCAACGCGTTCCTCTTTGGCAATTACCTGCCCGACGTCTACGTGGGCTACATGGTGCCCGACGCCGCGATGCGCATCGACTACCGCATCACCCACGTCGCCAACGCCAACCTCATCCCGGTGCCCGATCTCGACCGTTTCTGGGATGACTACTACCTCGACCGCTCGCGGCACGCGCGCCTGCGGGGCGTCGATGCGAGCCTGTTCCTCGGCGCGTGGGCCCACTTGGCCTGCGACCGCTGCTACAACGCGGGCTTCCGGCGCTTCTACCTCACGC
>CACXFF010000260.1 GCA_902766805.1 uncultured Coriobacteriaceae bacterium
AGATGATGAGGACGGCCAGGGTGTTGATGTAGCTCATCACGAGCGTGTACGGCCAAGCGCGGCGTATCACGACGCCCACGAGCAGCACCGCGTTGTACAGCAGGGTGCTTCCCGCCAGGCGCGGGGTCAGCGCGCTGTGCGCTGCGGGGACGCAGAGCAGCGAGAGGCCGATGTAGAGGTAGAGGCAGTAGTAGATGGAGGGGTACATGGTGCCGCTCACGTAGCCCTCTTCGGCCGTGACCGAGAAAATCAGGTGGGTCAAGGGGGTGGAGAGCACGGCCAACAGCATGATGAGCAGCGGAATCGTCAGGGCTATCCGCGCGTGCCGCCCAAAGGTCTCGTAGCTGTGGCACTCGTTGGCGGTGTAGTCGAACAACGCCCAGCTCCGAATCAGGAAGGACAAGAAATAGACGATGTTCACGGCGTAGATCAGCCAGGCGGGATGGGACTGCCAGCTGTCGATGATCATGCAGGCGTAGATGTCGGAGACGGTCATCACGAGGCTGAAGAACATCACAGCCAAGAAGCTCCTGCTCGAGGCCACGGGGAGGTTGCGCCTCAGGCAGAACGCCCCCAACAGGATCAACTCGATGGGCAGGGTGGCCAGGGCGAAGTCACAATTGTAGGAAGCGATGAACTGAAACAAGCGGGCACCTCCTTCGTCGTCGGCTCGCTGTGCGAGCACGGCCTATAACCCCGTGCGGGACAACGTCGAACTTCCCCCCTGCGTCGCTCCCTTGAATAAGTATCTCATGGAGCGGTCCGCTTGCCCAGACCAAAAGCCTCCCAACGGGCGCTCGACCGACGCCTCTCGCCCGGTCTCACGGGGCGGGTGTCCGCGAAGGCTTGCCAATATGCGCAGTTGGTGGATGGGGTTGCAAATGGGTATAGTGGAAAGGCTATGCCGCATGCGTCTATTCGAGGAGTGTCAGGACCGTGGCAGGATTCAACGACAAAGACTATTACGCCGTGCTCGAGGTGTCTGAAGAGGCCAGCGCGGAGGAGATTCGCAAGGCCTTCCAAAAGAAGGCGGTCAAGCTTCACCCAGACGTGAACAAGGAGCCCGACGCGGAGGAGCGCTTCAAGGAGGTGTCCGAGGCCTACGCGGTGCTTTCGGACCCGGACAAGCGGGCGCGTTACGACGCGATGCGCAAGAACCCCTACGCTGCTGCTGCCGGCGGGGCGCCTGCGGGCTACGGCAGGTACAACCCGTCGACCTCCGACCCGTTCGCGGGCTTTGGCTTCCCCTTTGGAGGCGCTTGGACCGGCGCGCGCACCTCCACCACGCGCTCGCGCTCGTACAACCCCAAAGCCGGCGCGGATTTCGTGTACACGCTCACGCTCGACGAGCACGACGCGGCGCAGGGCGTCCGGCGCGGCATCACCTATCAGCACTACGCGCCCTGCCCCGACTGCGAGGGCAGGGGCTCGAAGACCTCCGAGCATCCGCAGACCTGCTCCATGTGCTCGGGGTCGGGCCACATCACGGTCGACATCGGGACCTTCATGGGCATCGGCGTCATCAACGTCGTGTGCCCCGAGTGTGAGGGCTCGGGCCGCGTGGTGGCTGAGCCCTGCAGCAGCTGCGGAGGCTCGGGCCGCGTCATCTCGGCGAGCGAGATGGTCGTGGAGGTGCCCGCGGGCTCCCACGACGGCGACGTGGTACGCATGGAAGGCAAGGGCAACGCCGGCACCAACGGCTCGGAGGCGGGCGATTTTGTGTGCCGCATCGCCGTGCCTACCGAGCAGCTGGACACGCGTCAGGCCGGCGGCTTCCGCGCCATCGGCTTCGCGCTGCCGTTCCTAGGCCTGGCGCTGCTCAACGGCTGGGGCTATGTGTTCCCTGCGCTCTTCATCGCGTTGGGCGTGTTCCTCGTGGCCACGAGCAACCTGCGCGGACGCGGCCGCTATTGGTGGCGCAATGCCGGCCTGGCGGTGCTGTCGGGACTGTCGGGCTCGCTGCCGTTCGTGGTGATGTTCGCGGTGATGTCCATGTGCACGGCCGCGTGGCGTTTCCCGTACGTTCACTAGCGTCTCAGCTGCGGAGTTGTGGGACGTGTGCGATAGAGAGTGTGAGGTAGGTTTTGGCTAGGGACTACTATGAGGTGCTGGGCGTCGCACGAGACGCGAGCGCCCGAGAGATAAAGAAGGCCTTCCTGGGCAAGGCGCGCGAGCTGCATCCCGACGTGTCTGACGCGCCGGATGCCGAGGAGCGCTTCAAGGAGGTCAATGAGGCCTACTCCGTCCTGTCCGACGAGCAGAAGCGCGCCAACTACGACCGCTTCGGCACGGCGGAGGTGCCCATGGGCGGCTTTGACATGGGCGACATCTTCGGTGGGGGCCTTGACGACATCTTCTCGAGCTTCTTTGGCGGTGGCGCTCCTGGCGCACGCGGTGCGCGCACGCACGGGCGCGACATGGGCATCCGCCTGCAGATCACGTTGGCAGACGCTGCGGCTGGCTGCAGCAAGACCGTGGCCTACGACCGCTTGGCGACCTGCGAGCACTGCCACGGCAGCGGCGCCGAGGAGGGTGGCGAGGTCGTCACCTGCCCGACCTGCCGAGGCGCGGGCCGCGTGACGCAGGTGCAGCGCACCATCCTGGGCGCCATGCAGACTCAGACGACCTGCCCGCAGTGCCACGGCGAGGGCAAGGTGGTCAGCAAGCCCTGCCCCGAGTGCCATGGCGAAGGCCGTGTGTCCGGGCACGAGCGCGTGCGCGTGGAGATTCCCGCGGGCGTGCGCGACGGCCAGCGCCTGGTCGTCCCCGGCAAGGGCGAGGCGGGCCTGCGCGGCGACGAGGCCGGCGACCTGGTGGTGCAGGTAAGCGTCGCACAGGACGAGCATTTCGAGCGCCAGGGCGACGACCTGTGGTGCGAGCGCGAGATTTCCGCCTTCCAGGCCATGCTGGGCTGCGAGCTGTCCGTGGAGGGCATCCTTGCCGACGAGCTGGTGAAGGTCCCCGTGCCTGCGGGCACGCAGCCGGGCGATGCCGTGTCGGTCCCTGGTGCCGGCATGCCCAACGCGCGCGGACGGCGCGGCAAGCTCGTGGTGGTCGTGCGCGTGCGCGTCCCGCGCGACCTGAGCGAGGAGGAGCGCACGCAGCTGAGCGCCATGTCACGGCGTCGCGGCGAGGGCACGGGCTTGGACTTCGCGGGCCCCGATCTCTTCGATGAGCTCGACGGCGCCGACGAGGACTCCTCTGGACGCAAGCCCAAGGCCAGGCGCCCGCACAAGAGGGGCCGCAAGTGAGTTCGCGCGGCGCGTGCGTGCTTTCGCTGGGCTGCCGCGTGAACCGCGTGGAGCTCGACGCCCTCGCCGGCGCCCTGCTGCGTGCGGGCGTGGAGCTTGTCGACCAGGTGCAGGCGCGCGTGATTGTGGTCAACACCTGCGCTGTGACCGGCGAGGCCGAGGCCAAGTGCCGCAAGGCGATCCGCCATGCCGCCGCGCTGCCGCAGGAGCCGCTGGTGCTGGCCACGGGCTGTGCCGTCAACCTCTTCGCCGACGAGTTTGCGGCGTTGGGCGAGCGCGTGGCGGTGGAGCCCGACAAAGCGCGCGTGGTGGAGCGCGCTCTCGCCGAGCTGGGGATGGGCGAGGACGGCGCGTCTGTCGCCGAACTGCCCCGTTTGGGCCACGTGGGGGCGCAGGTCACGCCGACCGGCCGCATGAGGCCGGGCATCAAGGTGCAGGACGGCTGCGACAACCGCTGCAGTTACTGCATCGTGTGGAAGGCGCGCGGCCCCGCGCGCTCGCTGCCGCCCGAGCAGGTGCTCGAGGCGCTCGCCCAGGCCCAGGCCGACGGCGCCGTGGAGGTCGTGCTCACGGGCATCAACCTCGCGCGCTACGAGGCATCTTGGCAGGGGCGTACCCTGCGCCTGGACGGCCTGCTCGACCTCATCCTCACGCGCAGCGACGTGGCGCGCGTGCGCCTGTCGTCGGTGGAGCCGCCCGAGACCACGCGCGAGGTGCTGCGCGTGATGGGGGACTCCGACGGTCGCGTGGCCCCCTTCCTGCACCTGCCCCTGCAGAGCGGCTGCGACCGCACCCTCGAGCAGATGGGCCGCGCCTACGACAGCGCCCTGTACCGCCGCGTGGTCGAGGACGCGCGCGAGCTGGTGCCGCAGCTGGCGTTGGCCTGTGACCTCATCGTGGGCTTCCCGGGCGAGACCGATGACGACTTCGCGCAGAGCCTGGCCTTTTGCGAGCAGATGCGCTTCGCCAAGATGCACGTATTCCGCTACTCCGAGCGCCCGGGGACGCCGGCGGCCGCGCGCAGCGATCAGGTGCCGGCGCCGGTGAAGGCCGCGCGCTCCCAGCAGATGATCGAGCTCTCCCGCCGCATGCGGGAGCAGGAGGCGCGCGAACGCCTCGGCGCACCCGCGCTGGTGTTCGTCGAGCGTCCGGGCCGCGGAAGCGACGGCGGCCTGTTCCAGGTGCTGGTGGACGAGGACGTCGCGCCGGGCAACCTGCTGAGCGTCGTGCCGCATGCCGTGACGCCCGAGCTTTGGCTGGACGCGCGCCCCTAGCGCGTGTCGCTGACTGGGCGGGATCCAGACGAACGGGCCTCCCGAAGCCGTGGCTTCGGGAGGTCCGCGTGCGTAGGGTCGATGCCGCGCCACTAGGAGACGCGCACGACGCCTTCGGCCACGGTCTGGGTGCCGCCCACGACCAGGGGCTCGTTCACGCAGCGGATGGATATCTGTCCGTCGCGCAGGAGCAGGTCCTCGGTGGCCTCGATGCCCTGGTCTTGGGCGTCGATGCTCAGCGTGACGTCATCGACCTGC
>CACXFF010000261.1 GCA_902766805.1 uncultured Coriobacteriaceae bacterium
ACCGCGGGGTCGATGCCCGCCACCAGGCCGCCACGCTCGTTCACGATGCCCATGTCCCTCAGCGCCTGGGGAAGCTCGGGCTGCTCGGGCATCACGATGAGGTAGTTGCGCGTCTTGTGCAGCACCGAACGGCGCGGGGTGAGGCGGGTCTCCAAGCCAAAGGCCCCATGAGCGAGCCGGATGACGGTGCGCGCGGTAGCGCCGGTCTCGGTCACCAGGCGGATGGCGTAGCGTCCCGAGCGCACGCTGAGAGAGCCCGCCACGTGCACCAGGGCGGACAGCTCCGCGACGTCGCAGCCCGGTTCGGGGCCGGCCACGCGGGCGAGCTCGTCTTTGACTTCGGCCGTGAAGCTCATGCGCGCACGCGTTCGGCCCGCGCGAGGTCGCGATGGCTCACAGACACGTGATAGCCCTGACGGGTGAGGTAAGACGCCGTCTCGTCAGCCAGCGCCACCGAGCGGTGCTGTCCGCCCGAGCAGCCCACCCCGATCGACAGCTGGCTCTTGCCCTCGGTCACGTAGCCCGGCATGACGGTGTCGAGGAGCTTGTGCCAGGTCTCCAGGAAGGCCTGGGTCTGGGGGTGATCGATGACGAAGGAGCGCACGGACTCGTCCTTGCCCGTGAGCGCGCGCATCTCCGGGTTCCAGTATGGGTTGGGCAGGAAGCGCACGTCGATGATCAGGTCGGCCTCTTCGGGCATGCCGTACTTGAAGCCGAACGAAAAGACGTGGACCTCCATGAGCTGCTGGTCGGAGAGTTGCGAAAAAACAGAGCGCAGCTTGGAGCGCAGCTGTTTGGGGCTCATGCGCGTGGTGTCGAGGACGAGGGTGGCGCGCTGGCGCATGGCATCGAGCTGCGTGCGCTCACGGCGCACGGCATCGAGCGTGGTCTCCCCTTGGCGTGCCAGGGGGTGGGGGCGACGAGCCAGCGCGTAGCGGCGGCGCAGCGACTCGTCCGACGCGTCCAAAAACACGATGCCATAGCTGTACTCGTGGGCCGCCAGGTCGTCCAGCGCGTGGCCCAGGTCCTCGAAGAAGCCCTGGCCGCGCAGGTCGCACACCACCGCGAGGTGGCGGCCGATGCCGGAGTTCAAGCCAGCCATGTCCGCCACCGAGAGGATGAGCGAGGGCGGAAGGTTGTCGATCACGAAATAGCCGAGGTCCTCGAAGGTGTGCATGGCCTCGGTGCGGCCCGCGCCGGACATGCCCGTGATGACGATCACGTCGGGCGCCTCGGACGTCGGCCGGACGGCACCCCCGTCTACCTGCACGTCGGGACGCGCTTCGGCCTGCTCGAGCTCCCGTTTGGTCTCGTCGGACATGTCGGCCCCCTTCCGCATGAATGCCTCTCCAAAGCATACCCGATAGCCGACTCACGCGCGTGGTTGGCCCTTGGCCTGGGAGAGGAGAAGCCGCGTCGCCCGGCCGCGTCGCCCGGGCTTAGGCGTCCGCCAGCTCGGCCTCCTTGCGGGCTCCTTCCTCTGCCGCCTCGGCCTCCCAGGCGCGCAGGGTGGCCCACACTTCGCGCGCAACGTCCTCCGGCACGCCCTTGACCTCGGCGATCTGCTCGGGGGTGGCCGCACGGAGGCGCTTCATGGAGCCGAAGTGGCGCATGATGGCCTTTTTGCGCTTGGCACCCACGCCCGGCACATCGTCGAGCACCGACATGGTCATGGCCTTGTCGCGCAGCTCGCGGTGGAAGGTTATGGCGAAGCGGTGCGCCTCGTCACGCACCTGTTTGACCAGGTACAGCGAGGCCGAGCCCGTGGGCAGCACGACCGGCGTGTCGTCCCACGGCACGAAAAGCTCCTCGTCGGCCTTGGCCAGGCCGCACATCGGGATATCCACGCCCAGCGCGCCCAGCTGCTCGATGGCGGCCGTCAGCTGCGGTTTGCCGCCGTCGAGGATGAGCAGGTCAGGCTTGGAGCCAAAGCGTTCGTCGGCCATGCGCTCCGGACCATAGCGGCGCGCCATCACCTCGGACATGGACACGAAGTCGTTGGCCTCGTCGAGCGGGGTGCGGATCTTGAAGCGCCGGTATTGGCTCTTGTCAGCGTGGCCCGCGGTGAACACCACCATCGACGCCACGGTGAAGCGCCCGTGGATGGTGGAGATGTCGAAGCACTCGATACGCATGGGCGGGGCGTCGAGTGCCAGGGCGCTCTCCAGCTGCAGCAGCGCGTCGTTGGTCCGTTTGTCGTCATAGCCCGTGCGCACCTTGTAACGCATGAGCGCGTGACGGGCGTTGAGCTCTGCCTTGTCCATGAGCGCCTTGCGGTCGCCGCGGCGCGGCACGTGCAGGGTCACCTTGTGTCCGCGACGCTCCCCCAGCCAGGATGCCAGCGCCTCCGCGTCCTCGAGCTCGCAGGGGACCTCCACGCAGGCGGGGATGTCCTCGGTCTCGCGGTAGTAGCGCTTGAGCAGGCCGCTCACGAGCTCGTCTTGGGCGACGTCCAAGCCCTTGTCCAGGATGAACTCACAGGTGCGCACCACGCGCCCTTCGCGCACGAGGAACACGCAGGCGCCCGCCACGGTCTCCTCGCGGAAGATGCCAAAGAGGTCCAGGTCCACCTCACGCTGCAGGACCACCTGCTGGCGCACGTCGAGCCCCGCGATCACGTCCAGACGGCGCTTCATGCGGCCGGCGCGCTCGAAGTCCAGCTCGGCCGCGGCCTCCCGCATATCCTCGGTGAGCTGTCCCACAACCTCCTTGCGCGCGCCCTGCAGGAAGCGCTCCACGGCGCGCACGTTGGCCGCGTACTCGTCGGGCGTGATCTCGCCGCAGCAGGCGCCAGGGCCCTTGCCCACGTTGAAGTCGAAGCAGGGACGCCCCTGGGCGGACAGCGCCAGCGTCGCCACCTCGTCGCCGCCATCGGACTTCTCCAGCACGCGCTTGGAACGACGCCATTCCGCGCAGTTGGCAGAGCAGATGGGGATCACCCGGCGCACCACCTCGATGGCGTCGCGCGCGGCACGGGCATCCGTGTAGGGGCCAAAGTAGCGCGTGGAGGGCTTGTGGCGCTCGCGCGTGTACTTGATGGCCGGATAGGTGTCGCCATGGGTGACAGCAATGAAGGGATAGGACTTGTCGTCGGTGTAGTCCACGTTGTAGGGCGGACGGTACTGCTGGATGAGGTTGAGCTCGAGCACCAGTGCCTCGTGCTCGCTGCCCACCACCACATAGTCGAAGCTCGCCGCCTCGTCCATGAGGAAGGGGATCTTTTCGCGCTCGTCGGTGAGCTGCACGTATTGGCGCATGCGGGAGCGCAGGTTCTTGGCCTTGCCCACGTAGAGCACCTTGCCCTTGGCGTCCTTCCACAGGTAGCAGCCTGGCGAGACGGGCACGCGGTCCACCTGCTCGCGCAGGGTGAGGCCGCTCGACTCGTCACCCGATACCATCGTGCCCTCGTGGATGCCGTCGGACTCGTCGGCCGGGTCTGCGTCGGCGCTGCGCGCGCCGGCAAGTTTGCGCGTGCCGCTGGCAGGCAGCGCGCCGGAATGCAGCTCGCCAATGCGCCAGCCTTCCGTGTGGTGTCCAAAGGCCATGTGCCGTCCTCTCGCGTGTGATGGCTCCATCTTACCCAAGCCCGGGAAGGCGTTGCAGGGAAGGCCGTCTCCCTGGGGCCATGGCGCCTCATCCCAAGCCGTAGCCAAACGGCGAAAGTGACGTTTGCGTACCCGCTAGCCTGCACCCAAACGGCCAAAGTGACGTTTGCGTACCCGGTTGGCCGCACCCAAACGGCGAAAAGTGCGTTTGCGTACCCGTTGGGGTGTCCTCAAACGGCCAAAGTGACGTTTGGGTACCCGGTTGGTCGCATACAGCGCGCCGCCGGAATTGCCGACAGCTCCGACCGGGAACCATTGGCAAATCTTTAGGGACACCCAAAAAGAGCGCTCCACCCTCAGGCCATGCTCAAGGGTGGAGCGCTCGTCTCGAGAGCGCGCGATGGTCGGCGTGATCAGGCCATGCCCGAGGGTGGTGCGTTCATCCCAAAGGGACGAGGCGGTCGGCGTGATCAGGCCATGCCGGCGACGAACCAGCTGGTGAGGCTCGTGGGGTGCGTGATGGCGGTGCCCACGACGACCGACCAGGCGCCGGCATCGAGCGCGGCGCGCGCGTCGGCCGGGGTGTGCACGTGACCCTCGCAGATGATGGGCAGCCCCGGGAACTCACTCGTGGCCTGGCGCAGCAGCGGCAGGTCGGGACCTTCGTCGAGCGTGGTGTCGATCGCGGGCTTGTTGTGCGACAGCGTGGTGGACACCAGGTCGCAGCCGCAGGCCACGGCGTTGCGGATGTCATCGATGGTCATGCAGTCCGCCATGACGAGCGTCTCGCAGCGTTCGCGCAGCTCCTTGACCGTCTGGGCGAAGCTGCGGCCGTCGGGACGCGGACGGTCGGTGGCATCGAGCGCGACCACGTCGGCGCCGGCGTTGACCACGGCCAAAGCGTGGCGCAGGGTCGGCGTGATGTAGACGCCCTCGTGACCCTCCTTCCACAGGCCGATGACCGGAACCTCCACCAAGCCCTTGATGGCGGCGATGTCGGCCAAGCCCTGGCAGCGGATGGCCGCGGCGCCGCCCTGCTCGCAGGCCAACGCCATGGCCGCCATGATGTGCGGCTCGCGCAGCGGTTCGCCCGGATAGGCCTGCACCGACACGACCAGCTTGCCCCGGATGGCCTCTATGCGTGGATCCATGCTTACCTCAACTCCCTATAGGCTGTGCAGATCAGGTTCTCCACCGCGCCCACGAGCGGCGCGTCGTCGCCGAGCGACCCCTGTGCGAGCGACGTGCCGCGCACCGGCGGCATCGCCTGGCCCATGAAGCCCTCGGCCAGCGCGTGCGACCATGCCGGCCCGCACTTGACGACCGAACCGGAGAGGATGACGGCGGCGGGGTCGAGCATGTTGCACATGCTGCCCAGCACCTCGCCCAACGCCAAGCCGGCGCGGCGTTCGGCCGAGCACGCCGCCTGCTCGCCCGCCGCGGCACGCCGGTCGATCTCCGCCCCGTCCATGGGCGAGCCGTCCGCCTGGGTGGCCGAACCGCCCAAGCGCAGATACTCGGCGAGGATGCCCGGACCGGCCGCGACCGGCTCCAGGTGCCCGGTCGCACCGCAGGTGCAGGGCACGCCCGCCGCCGCGATGCAGGCCACGTGGCCGATGTGCCCGGCCTCGTTGTGACTGCCGAGCATGATGCAGCCATCCTCCACGTACGCCCCGCCGATGCCGGTGCCCACGGCGACCACTAGCACGCTGGCCAGGCCCTTGCCCGCGCCCCAGCGCGCCTCGCCCAGGGCGTGGGCGTGCACGTCGTTGAGCACCCGCACCGGAAGGCCGCAGGCTGCGCTCAGCTCGGCGCCGAGCGCCGTACCGCCCCAGCCAGGCATGAGCTCGTTGGCGAAGGTGATGGCGCCCGAGACCGGGTCCACCACACCCGCCGAGGAGACGCCCACGCCCAGAGGAGCCTCGGGCGCACGGGCGATCGCGTCGCGGACCTGCGCGATGACCGTGGCGAGCACCTGCGCTCCCCCTCTCTGCGCCTCTGTCGGGACCTTGCGCACGCTCGACACCCGCGGCGCGCCGTCACCGACGCTCACCAGTCCGCACGCGATTTTGGTCCCGCCGATGTCCACGCCCACGTAGCAAGCCATGCTAGATCACCCCGCAATCCACCAAGACCTTGCGGATGGCTTCCACGTTGGCCCCCTCGAGCTCCGCGACCGGGCGCGGCATGGTGTTGCTGGAGAAGACGCCCATGAGCATGAGTGCGGTCTTGAAGGCACCCACGCCCCCACCGTAGCCGGCGACGCCGGTGGTCACGTCGAAGATGTGCGAGAGCTCGTTGAGCTTGTCCTGCTCGGCCTTGGCGGTCGCCCAGTCGCCCGCCTGCGCGGCCTGCCACATGCGCACGTAGCCGTAGGGCTCCACATTGGCCAGGCCGGGGACCGAGCCGTCCGCGCCCGAGAGGTAAGCGCCGTCCACCACGATCTCGTGGCCGGTGAGGATGCTCATCGGGTGGCCGAGGCGCTCGTTCTCCTGGCAGAGGTAACGGAACGAGATGTCGTCGCCCGACGAGTCTTTGACGCCCGCCAGCACGCCCTCGGCACCGAGCTTGGCCAGAAGCTTCCAGGGGAGCTTGGTGTGCACGCACACCGGGATGTCATAGGCAAAGAGCGGCGCGTCCAGCTCGTCGTGCAGGATGCGGAAGTGCCGCTCGACGTCGGCCATGGTGCCCAACGCGTAGAACGGCGCCGTGGCCACCAGGGCATCGGCACCCAGCGCGATGGCGCGCTTGCCGTGCGCGATGGCGCGCTCCGTCTCGGTGTCGATGATGCCCACGAGCACGGGCACACGCCCGTCTACGATGCGCACGGCCTCGCGCACGATCTGGTCGCGGCGCTCGTCGGTGGAAAAGACCACCTCTCCCGAACTGCCGAGGAAGAACAGGCCGTCAACACCCGCCTCGATCATGCGGTTGATCAGGCGCTCGAAGGACGGGACGTCCAGCTCGTGGTCGGGCGTGTCGGGCGTGACCACCGGTGGGACCACGCCGCGGATACGGAAATCGGACATGTCAGCAAACTCCCCTTTCGTTCAGGAACGCCATGAGGGCGTTCTCAAAGGCATTGATGCGTTCGTGCACGTATTTGGGATAGTGACGCTGCTCCGCCTGCGGCAGGGAGGCGGCCAGCGCGTCCTGGTCGGGCACGCTCGCCAACTCGTCCATGCACGCCGTGCCCAGCAACACCGGGCAGTCAATGCGCCCAGCGATGGGTAGCAGCCGGTCCAGCGGATAGGCGTTGACGGCCGCGGCGCAGGCCAGCCGCTCGTGCGCGGCCACCCACAGGGCGAGCGCCCCGCCGAAGCCCTCGCCAAAGGCCATGAGCCGGCTCGGGTCCGCCCAAGGCAGCCCCACGATCGCCCGGGCGCAGGCCAGGGCGTCGTCAAAGGCAGGGTCGTGCGCGTCGGCCGCGACCGCGGCGTGGTTTTCCATCTGCACGACGGCGCATCCCAACGCCACATAGCGCGCCAGATGGTGCCAACCGCGCCCCGGACGGCCGACGTCATGGAAGAGCAGCATCGTCGGCCAGGGTCCCTCCCCCGCCGGCCGCAGGCTGCGCGCCGCGATCGTGCCGCGCGGGCCGGGCAGCTCGAGCTGCTCGTAGACCAGGCTGTCATGGGCGGCGTTGAGCGCGGCGACGTCCACGGGGCCGGCCGCGGGGAAGCCCAGACCCTCGCCGCGGTCGCCCGCGCCAAAGAACAGCACGGCCGCGTCATCGAAGTCCTGGATCTCCTCATGGCCAAAGCCCGGATAGAGCAGGCGCTCGTGCGGACCGCCCAGCTGGTTGTAGGTGGCGCACTGGGTGGGCGGCGGACAGACGACATCATCCAGGCCGGTGCCGAAAAACACCGGACAGCGGACGAGATGGGCGAAGTTCTTGGTGTCGAAGTACGCGAGCCGGCCAAACAGCTCGTCCGCGCGCGTGCCGTCGGGGTCGAACCAGCGGCTCCAGTAGCGCAGGCCCTCGTAGGCGACCTCGTCGGCATCCAGCTCGGACACCTTGCGGAAGTCCGAGAGGAAGGGATAGAGGATGGCCGCGCGGTTGACGAGCTGCGGGTTGAGCGCGCAGCAGGCCACGCCCATGCCGCCGCCTTGGCTCGCGCCGTTCACGTAGACGTGGCCCAGGTCCAGCTCGCCGCGCTTGCCCAGCTCCTCCACGATACGGCAGAGGATGCGCACGTCCTGGTAGAGACGCACGTAGTACAGGTCGCGCGGCTCTCCCTCGGCGCCCGCCACCAGATGTCCCGCCACCGTCGTGCCCAAAAAGCCCCCCGTGTCCTGCGAGCGCCCACCTTGGCCGGGGTTGTCCATCGCGATGAGCGCGTAGCCCAGGGCGGGGAACGACGCCTGCTCGAACCAGCTGCGCGAGGCGCCCGGATAGCCATGGAACTGCAGCAGCACCGGCGGGCAGCTGACGGCGGGGCGCAGGTACTTGGCGTAGAGGCGCGCGCCGCCCATGCCGGAGAACCACAGGTCATAGCAGGTGCAGGGCCCCTCCAGCGGCTCCTCGTCAGCGGGCTGCAGCTCCCACTGCAGCGGCACGGCGTCGGCCTCGGCCATGCGCTCGGCCCAGAACGCGTCGAAATCGGGCGGACAGGGATCGCTGCCCAGGTAAGCGCCCAGCTCATTGATCTGTTGCTCGGTCATGCCACCTCCTAGCGAGGGGCCGACCCACCCGGCGCACGCGCGGGAGAGGGTCGGCCATCGGGGCGCCCGGCACGCCACGTACGCGTACCGGGCTCATCGGTCCTACTCTCCCAGCTTGGGGTGCAGCAGCGAGGGAGCCGCCCCCAGCAGGAGCTTGGTGTAGTCGTCGTGCGGGTCGTTGAAGACCTGCTCTGCCGTGCCTTCCTCCATGATCTGCCCGTGGTTCATGACCACGATGCGGTCGGAGATGTAGCGCTCGGTCTGGATGTCGTGGCTGATGAACACCATGGCCAGGCCCAGCTCCTGCTTGAGGTCGGTGAGCAGGTTGAGG
>CACXFF010000262.1 GCA_902766805.1 uncultured Coriobacteriaceae bacterium
CACCTGTGCGCCGGCGGCAGGCAGCTGGTCCTGCAGGTCGGGATAGCAGGTCGCTCGGCGTCCCTGCAACAGGCCGAGCCCGCCGAGTACCGTGGGCGCGGCGCAGATGGCGCTCACGGCCTTGCCCGCCTCGGCGAAGGCGCGCAGCTGGGCGCAGAGCTCGTCGCAGGCGGCCAGGTTGGTGGTGCCAGGCATGCCACCCGGCAGGATGAGCATGTCATAGCTGTCCCACACGATCTCGCCGATGAGCTTGTCGCACACGATGTGGGCCTGGCGTGCCGAGACGACTTCGCGCTCGCCGTTGATGGACACGATGTCCACCTCCACGCCCGCGCGGCGCAGCAGGTCGACGGTGATGAGGCCCTCGCACTCCTCGAGGCCGGGGGCAAAGAAGATGGCGACGCGTGCAGGCATGAGCGCTCCTTTCGGCGCAGGGGTCAGTGAGCCTCTAGCCTAGCATGCTCGTGCGCGCACGTGGCTGCCCGTCACGCCCATCGGCCGCAGCCGTGTCTCTGGCGGATTGCTCGCGCCCCAGCCTGTGAGCACAAAGCTATCGTTGGGTTACTATCCCTGTGAGCGAGAAGGCAAAGCGTGCAAAGGAGATGGTGGACATGAGCTCTCTTACCCGCAAGGCACTCGCCCTGGCCCTGACAGGTGCCATGGCTGTCTGTGCCGTCCCGGCGCTGCCGGCGCAGGCGCAGGAAACAAGGCTCGAGGCTCAGGCGTCGGGCATCTGGCGCCAAGGCTCAGACGGCCGCTGGTGGTTTGACCTTGGCGACGGCGACTACCTGTGGGGCGATCGCTATACGATCGGCGGCACCGACTACGTCTTTGACGACAACGGCTGGATGTACGCGGGCGGATGGGCTCCCGTCCATGGCTGGAACGGCACCGCGTGGTACTACGTGGACGGCGCGGGCGTCGTGCAGACGGGATGGCTCAGCCTGACCGAAGGCTGGTTCTACCTCGACCCGTCGCGCGGCGGCGCCATGCGCACGGGGTGGATGCAGAACAGCGACGGCCGCTACTACTATTTCTTCTCCAGCGGCGTCATGGCCACGGGCTGGCAGTACCTGGGCAACGACAGCGGCTCGGCCTGGTACTACTTCGACTACTCGGGCCTCAGCTGCAGCGGCTGGATGTCGGACGGCAGCTACTGGTACTACCTGTCTACCAGCGACGACCACCTGGTCTCGGGCCTCGCGCAGGTCGGCGGCTCGTGGTATCTGTTCTGCGACGACTACGGCAGCGGCGTGCCGTACGGCGCGATGCGCACCGGCTGGTTCGTGGACCCGGCGCGCAGCGACGACTCGTACATCGCCTACATGTACTTTGGCGAGGACGGGGCGCGGCGTTCCTCCTGCGAGGTCGAAGGCTACGCGATCGACGCCGAAGGCTATTACTACCACCCCAGGGGCTAGCGAGACGCTGGAAGGTTCTGAGCGGGGCGGTCGGGGCGTCGGTGTCCCGGCCGCCCCTTTGGCGTCCGTCACGGCCCCTTGGCCCTCCGTCTTGTTGCGCGTTGGCGTCGTGCCACATGAGCGCCCGCTCCATCCCGTAGAATGGGAGCGGCATGTGATGACGACGCCTGAGGAGGGCCCATGGTCCAACGCGTGTATGTTGAGAAGAAACCCGGCTTTGACGTAGAAGCGCAGGAGCTGTCGCATGAACTGCGCCACACGCTGGGAATCTCCGGAATCCGCAACTTGCGCCTGCTCAATCGTTACGACGTGGAGGGCATCGATGCCGACCTGTTCGCGCGCACGGTGCCCACCATTTTTTCTGAGCCGCAGTCTGACACGGTCTGCTACGAGCTGCCAGACGTCGGCGACGCGCGCGTGTTCGCGGTGGAGTACCTGCCCGGGCAGTTCGACCAGCGCGCCGACTCGGCGAGCGAGTGCGTGCAGCTGTTGTCGGCGGGCGAGCGGCCCACGGTGCTCTCGGCCAAGGTCTACGTGCTGGAGGGCGCGCTCAGCGACGAGGACCTCGCGGCCGTCAAGCGCTACGTGATCAATCCCGTGGAGGCGCGCGAAGCAGCCCTCGGCACGCGCGAGAGCTGCGTGCAGTCCTACCCGGAGCCCCAGCCGGTCGAGAGGCTCGAGGGATTCCTGGAGCTCGACGCAGAGGGCCTGCAGGCCTTCATCGACGAGCGCGGCCTGGCCATGGACCTGGCTGACATCAGCTACTGCCAGGAATACTTCTCGCAGGAGGGGCGCACGCCCACGATCACCGAGATCAAGATGATCGACACCTACTGGTCGGACCACTGCCGCCACACGACCTTCGGCACGCAGCTCACCAAGCTGCGCATCGATGACGCCACCGTGCAGGCGGCCTTCGACCGTTACCTGCAGCTGCGGCATGAGTTGGGTCGCGACGAGCGTCCCATCACGCTCATGGACATGGGCACCATCGGCGCCAAATACCTGGCTCACACCGGACAGCTGCGCAACCTCGACGAGTCCGAGGAGATCAACGCCTGCACGGTCAAGGTCACGGTGGACGTGGACGGGCAGGACGAGGACTGGCTTTTCCTCTTCAAGAACGAGACGCACAACCACCCGACGGAAATCGAGCCCTTCGGCGGCGCGGCGACCTGCATCGGCGGTGCCATCCGCGACCCGCTCTCCGGCCGCAGCTACGTCTACCAGGCCATGCGCGTGACCGGCGCGTCCG
>CACXFF010000263.1 GCA_902766805.1 uncultured Coriobacteriaceae bacterium
ACCTTGCCGACCAGGATGTCGCCAGGGCCGACCTCGGCGCCGATGCGGATGATGCCGTCATCGTCGAGGTTGGCCAGCATGTCCTCGGAGAGGTTCGGGATCTCGCGGGTGATCTCCTCGGGGCCGAGCTTGGTGTCACGAGCGTCGATCTCGTGACGCGAGATGTTCACGCTCGTGAGCAGGTCGTCCTGCACCACACGCTCGGACACGATGATGCCGTCCTCGTAGTTGTAGCCCTCCCACGGCATGTAGGCCACGGTGAGGTTGGCGCCGAGCGCGAGCTCGGACTGATCCACGGACGTGCCGTCAGCCAGCGGTTGGCCCTTGGCCACGTGCTGACCCTTGCGCACGATGGGACGGTGGTTGATGCACGTGGACTGGTTGGAGCGCTCGTATTTGGGCAGACGATAGGTCTCGATACTCTGGTCCTCGGTCATGACCGTGATGTGAGCGGCATCCACCTCGGTGACGACGCCGGCCTCGTGGGCCACGATGAGCTCGCCAGAGTCGAGCGCAGCACGCAGCTCCATGCCCGTGCCCACATAGGGGGCGCTGGTACGGATCAGCGGCACGGCCTGACGCTGCATGTTGGCGCCCATGAGGGTACGCTTGGCGTCGTCGTGCTCCAGGAACGGAATGAGCGTGGCTGCCACAGAAAGCATCTGACGCGGCGAGACGTCCATGTAGTCGACGTCCTCAACGGGCACGTTGGCGGGAGCACCGAAAGTGCCGTCGAAGTCGCGGGTACGAGCGACCACGTGGTGCGCGGGACGCAGCTCACCCGAGGAAGACACCGTCATGAAACGGCCGGTGACAGGATCGATCGGCGTGTTGGCCGGCGCGATGTTGTGGTCCTCTTCCTCGTCTGCCGTCATCCAGTCGATCTCATCCGTGGCGCAGCCGTCCACCACGCGACGGTACGGAGCCTCGATGAAGCCGTACGGGTTGACGTGCGCGTAGAGGGACAGAGAGCCGATGAGGCCGATGTTGGGGCCTTCTGGGGTCTCGATCGGGCACATGCGCGAATAGTGCGAGTTGTGGACGTCGCGGACCGCCACAGGCACGTTCGTGCGGCGCGAGGAGCCCGACTTGTGGCCAGCCAGGCCGCCGGGGCCCAAGGCCGACAGACGGCGCTTGTGGGTGAGGCCGGTCAGCGGGTTGGACTGGTCCATGAACTGGGACAGCTGGCTGGAGCCGAAGAACTCCTTGATGGCCGCCACGATGGGACGGATGTTGATCAGGCTCTGCGGCGTGATGTCGTCTGCCTCCTGCGAGGCCATACGCTCGCGCACAACACGCTCCATGCGGCTCATGCCGATGCGGAACTGGTTCTGCACGAGCTCGCCCACGGTACGGATACGACGATTGCCAAAGTGGTCGATGTCGTCGGTCTTCTTCGAGGTGTCGCCCATGTGCAGGGCCAGCAGGTAGCGCAGGGACTCGATGATGTCCTCGCGGGTGAGGACCGTCTCGGAGGAGTCCACGCCCAGGCCGAGCTTCTTGTTGATCTTGTAGCGACCAACCTTGGCCAGGTCGTAGCGCTGCGGGTTGAAGTACAGGCCGTCGAGCAGGCTGCGCGCGGACTCCGCAGTGGGAGGCTCGCCCGGGCGCTGGCGACGATAGATCTCGATGAGGGCGTCCTCACGAGTCTGAGCGGTGTCGTGCTCGATGGCGTTGCGCACCACGTCGAGATCGCCAAGCAGGTTGATGATCTCGTCATCGGTGTCGGCAATGCCAAGCGCGCGCAGGAAGAGCGTGGCGCTCTGACGGCGCTTGCGGTCGATGGACACCACGAGCTGATTGCGCTTGTCGACCTCGAACTCTAGCCATGCGCCACGCGCAGGAATGAACTGCACGCGGTGCACGCGCACGCCGTTGTCCATCTCCTCGGAGAAGTACACGCCCGGAGAGCGCACGAGCTGCGATACGACGACGCGCTCGGTACCGTTGATGACAAAGGTACCGCGCTCGGTCATGAGCGGAAAATCGCCCATGTACACGAGCTGTTCCTTGATCTCGCCCGTCTCTTTGTTGACGAAACGGACCTCAACCAGCAGCGGCGCCTGGTACGAGATGTCCTTTTCGCGGCACTCCTCCACGGAGTGGGACGGGTCGCCAAACTGGTGGTCGCCAAAGGTGACCTCCATAGTTCCGGCTGCATTGACGATTGGTGAGGCCTCGACGAACGACTCGGCCAATCCCTCACCCATGAAGCGTTCAAAGGACTCCTTTTGAACGCTGATGAGGTTCGGCAGTTCCATAGGCGCGTCAATCTTGCTAAAGTTGACGCGTGTGCGAGCGTTAACGTTCGCCAGTGCGGAAGACTTTGCGGTAGACACCAGGCACTTCCTCCTTCGATAGGGCATAGAGCGGCAATTGTCGCAATCTAATAATTTACCGAAGGGCACTTTGTTGGTCAAGAAAAAGTCTTGACTTTTCAGGAAGAACCATCTAGGTTATCTATCCCCTTATTTTACCTGCATAAACGCGTATCGGCGCGTATGGAGACTCTGTGATGGGGCAAGACCTGGATCTGCAAGATATCGACAGGGCATAGCGATACCAGTGAATGAGAGCCACTGGCGGACGCTGTTGGCCCCGATTCCGCCCACCAGCATCCCATCATTCCAGCCGACGCTGCAAGTCGGCGAGTCGAGAGCGCACGCGAGAGACCATGCCAACGAAGCACAAAAAAGGGGCCCGGCCTGAGCCGAGCCCCTCGTGCATAGCCT
>CACXFF010000264.1 GCA_902766805.1 uncultured Coriobacteriaceae bacterium
CAAGGTCTTTCGCATGTCCATCGGCTGGTCGCGGCTCTTTCCGACGGGCCTGGAGCGTACGCCCAATCCCGAGGGCGTGGCTTTCTATCGCGAGATGTTCGAATACATGCAGGAAAAGGGTATCGAGCCGCTGGTCACGCTCCTGCACTTCGACTCGCCGCTGGGCCTCGAAGCGGCCTGCGGCGGTTGGGAGAACCGCGAGCTCATCGACCACTTCGTGCGCTTCTGCACCACCTGCTTCATCGAATACAAGGGTCTCGTGCACTATTGGCTGACCATCAACGAGATCAACAACCTGCTGTCGCTCATCGACTTCCTCGGCGACGGTTCCGACGAGAGCTACCGCAGCGCCTACCAGCAGCTGCACCACCAGTTCGTCGCGAGTGCCAAGGCGGTGCAGATTGGCCACGCCATCGACGGCGACAACCGCATCGGCTGCATGATCGCGAGCGCGGCGACCTACCCGCACACCTGCGACCCGGCCGACATCCTCGCGGCCGAGCACAAGCGCCAGGAGAACGCCTATTACTGCGGTGACGTGCAGGTCTTTGGCCGCTACCCGACCTATGCCAAGCGCCTGTGGGACGAGCACGACGTGCATGTGGAGATGGCGCCCACCGACGAGGTCGACTTGGCCGAGGGAACCGTGGACTTCTACAGCTTCTCCTACTACAACTCCAATGTGGTCACGACCCACGAAGTCACCGACACGGTGGGCGGTAACTTCCACGTTGGCGCGCGCAACGAGTACCTCACCTACTCCGACTGGGGTTGGGCCATGGACCCGATGGGCCTCACCTGGCAGCTCGAGGTGCTCTACGACCGCTATCAGGTGCCGCTGATGGTGGTGGAGAACGGTTTGGGCGCCTTCGACGAGGTCGTGGAGGAGGACGGCGTGCGCCGCGTGCACGACCCGTACCGCATCGACTACCTGCGCCAACACGTGGCCGCGATGGAGGCCGCCATCGACCACGGCGTGGACCTCATCGGCTACACGCCCTGGGGCTGCATCGACCTGGTGAGCATGGGCACGGGCGAGATGCGCAAGCGCTACGGCTTCATCTACGTGGACATGGACGACGAAGGCCGCGGTTCGCTCGACCGCCTGCGCAAGGACTCCTTCTGGTGGTACCAGCGCCTCATCGCGACCAACGGCGAGGACCGCGCATAGCGGACGCGATGCCCGACAAGGCGTCGGCGACGGCTAGGGCGCCGACGCCGGCCGAATCAGCGCAGGCCGCGCGTAGCGCAAGCGATACGAGGGCGGGGCGTCGCCGGCAAAGGCTGTCGACGCCCCGTTTTGTTGTGACCTTCGGCTGGGCTACCATAACAGGGCGGGCATGGTGGACGGGCCAAGGAGGCGAGCGCAGATGGAACCTCACGTCGCGCAGGGGATCGTACGCGCCCTCGCTGACTTCGACCGCCTGGGGGTGGGAAGGCAGGTGGGATTCGAGCGGCTGCATCTGTATTCGATCATTACCCATTCGACTGCCATTGAGGGTTCAACCATCACCATCGAGGAGAACACCGTGATGTTCGACGACGGTGTGCTCCCTCCTGGCCGCCGTGTCCACGAGCAGATGATGAATCTTGACCTCAAGCGAGCGTATGAGGTTGCCGCAGAGATTGCACGCGCGCGCACGCCGCTTAGCATGCCCCTGCTCAAGGCCCTGGCGGCTCTTGTCATGCAGAACACAGGCAGCTCCTATAGCACCATCAACGGTCCCTATGACGAAGCTCATGGCGACCTGCGACTCCAGAACGTCAGTGCGGGGCGTGGTGGCAGGTCTTACCTGGGATGGGAGAAGGTCGAGGCCAGTACGAGCGAGCTTTTGGACTGGCTCAACGCAGAGCTCGCTCGGATCGACGACATGTCTTTTCCCGAGCGATACGATCTTGCGTTCGAAGCGCATTTCAGGCTCGTCACCATACATCCTTGGTCGGACGGAAACGGCAGGATGGCACGTTTGCTGATGAACCTCGTCCAGTTCGAGGGAGGTGTGGTGCCGACGTACGTGCGCAACGAGAGCAAGCCCGCCTACATCGCGAGCCTGAGGGAGTCGCAGGATAAGGGGTCAAGCGACGCTTTCCTCGCTTTCATGGCTCGGGAGGGCTTGGACATCTTGACCGAGATGGTCGGAGACTATGCGGAGTCGATGCGCGCGGACGTTCCTTGGGCGGGAGGACGTGGGAAGTCGGACGATGCTGCCCTGACCCCCCAAGTCACCCCCCAAGTCACCCCCCAAGTCTTCACGCTGCTCGCGGCCCTGGGGTCGGACGAGCTTGGTGCTCGTGAGCTGCGACAACGGCTCTCTTTGTCCGATGCCAAAAACTTCAGGGAGCACTATCTCGTTCCGAGCATTGAGCTGGGCCTTGTGGAGATGGCCTTTCCCGACAAGCCGCGCAGCAGCAAGCAGCGATACCATCTCACGCGGGCGGGCAGGGCCGCTCTGGCCAGGCAGGCCACATAGCGTGCCCTGTGGCCAGACGTGGGGATGGCGCATGGCGTGCCAGCATCCCTTCTGCGTACTCATCCGCGGCCCGAGCGCTATAGCTTGTGTTGGCCGTCAGGTTGGCTTTGCAACCACATCGCGGCCGTAGGGACGGCCAGGCCGCTGCACGCCAATTCGAAAGGTGTTGCGTGGCATTTGGGCGTGTTATTGCCTTGGGTTTTTGAAACGCGTTTCACGAATGGGCCGCGTG
>CACXFF010000265.1 GCA_902766805.1 uncultured Coriobacteriaceae bacterium
AAACTTCACCATGAACTTATTCGCGGTGAGGAGGTCTTCTCATGAGCGTTAATAGCTTGGACGAATAATGGGTGCCGGAGCATGTGAAGGAGTACCTTCGCAGGCTCGGGTTTGTTCTTCCCCTCGATGCGGAGTAAGGCGTCTCCTACATCGTCTGACACGAGGGGTCACCTCTGGGTGGCCCCTCTTTTCTGTTACGGCATCCCGCATGGGGTCACTTCCGGGTGGCCCCTTTTTTGGCAGCACTCCGTACGCCCTTGGTGCCAATCGGCCTCCTGCCCGAGCGCAACTCTGCGTTCCCGAGCGGTCCTTGGGCATGCCCGAGCGGTGTTGTGGGCGAATCCTCCCTCCCAAACAATAGAGCCAACGTGTAAGGTGCGGTCGCCCTTCGGGACGGCCGCAAGGCTACGACCGGAGAGGGGAGCCAATGATGAGCATCATCGGAACGTGGGGCAAGAGGGTCGCCGCCGCGGCCGCCTCGCTTGCGCTCTGTGCGGGCATGGTGCCCGCCCACGCGCTTGCCGAAGCCGAGCCGCAGGTCGTCGCCTGCCAGGACTGCTCGGACTGCCAGGATTGCCCGGACTGCCGGGCCGACGGCTGCGCGTCCGAGCACGAACACGCCGCCACCTGCGACTGCGACGCCTGCGCGCAGGGCAGCGAGGCCCAGCTCGACAGCGCGGCCGGCCACGAGCTTGCCGTGCAGGACATCGACTACCACAAGGCCCCCATCGTGAAGGGCAACCCCACCATCAGCAAGTTCCACCTGCACGAGCTGCTCCACAACAAGGCGTACGCACAGGACGGAAGCGGCGACGTCTACCAGCGCTGGTCCAACGTGGAGTTCGGCTCGCCCATCTCGCGCTACGACCCGCTGGACTGCCGCTTCTGGACGAGGTACAGCAACGGCCAGCAGCACAGGTGCGTATATGGCATGACGAACGGCTACGACTACGGCCCCACCTGGTATGACGTGGGCGATCCCGACTACCACCTGATCAGGGAGAACTGCGAGTGCGGTGGCTGGTCCCTCTCGGCTGCGAGCCATCGCGACAGCAATTACGACGGCCTGTGCGACGGGTGCGGCGGCAAGATAGTCAACTACTGCTACCACGAATGGAGCGACTGGAAGACAGACGACACGTACCACTGGCAAGAGTGCGGTGAGTGCGGCGCCTTCCAATGGTTCGGCAAGCACGAGCTGTACGACGTGGGCCAGGGCGTGAAGGCCTGCAAGCGGTGCACCTATGTGACCAACCAGAACTACCACATCTGGGAGCAGCGATACGACGAGCAGGAGCACTGGGAGGAGTGCACCCTGTGCCACGAGACGCGCAAGCACGAGCAGCACGCCAACAAGTGGTGCCACGACGGCAGCAACGAGGTGGACAGCACCAAGCACTGGCAGGGCTGCGACTGCGGCTGGACGAGCAACTACTTCAACTCCGGCGCGCACAAGTGGGAGCTCAACTACGACGGAGACCAGCACTGGTTCGAGTGCAGCGTGTGTCACATGCAGGGCGCCAAGCAGGCGCACTCCCGCCGCTGCGAGCAGCGCGGAGCTGGCCATATCTGGACCTGCGAGATGGACGACTGCGGCTATGAGAGCCCGTACGGCGTGGAGGAGCACCGCTACGAGGCCAAGGACAACGGCAACGGCACGCACACCAAGACCTGCGCCTACTGCGACTTGGCCGCCGTCACCGAGGCCCACACGCTCAAGAAGGTCGCACAGGCCGACGGCAGCAGCGCCTATGCGTGCGCGCTGTGCAACTACCGCGAGAGCGACGCCTCTGGCAAGCTCGCCCAGGCCGAGGCCAACACCAAGGTGAAGAACGCCGAGGCCTCGGTGACGTCCACGAGCCCCTACAACGTGCGCATCCCCACGCTGGTGGACGTCGTGGACGCCATGCTGGGCAGGGGCGGCAGCGTCAGCCTGGTCTTTTGGCAGGGCAATGACGCGCAGCCCAGCGGATCCGAGAAGCTCTCTGCCGCGATGAAGAAGTCGTCGTCCGGCGGCATCTCCACCTATCAGAGCTTGGGCCGCGTGAAGTGGGCCGATGACCGTGCGCCCGTCGGCAGCGGCGACCTGTACGTGGGCGTGCAGTACGACTACGTGGAGGACGGCCAGAGCAAGTCCTTCGTCACCGGCAGGACGCTCGTCGGCATCCCGCGCGCGGCGGCGGACGGCTGGGAGCAGCTGCCCGACGGACGTTGGGCCTACCTCAGGCAGATGGCCCCCGTGCGCGAGGAGTGGGTGAACGACGCAGGCAAATGGTACTGGCTCGACGCCCAGGGCATGATGGCCACCGGCTGGCAGCTCGTGGACGGCGAGTGGTACCTGTTCGGGGCGTCCGGCGCGATGAAGGCGGGCTGGCAGTGGAGCGCTGAGTACAACGGCTGGTACTACCTGAGCGAGCTGCATGACGGGCTGTACGGCCACCTGCTGCGCAGCACCACCACTCCCGACGGTTGGCAGGTCGACGCCACGGGTCGTTGGGTGCAGTAGGCACGCCAGCGACGGGCTGGCACACGCGAGACAGGAGAGACGATGGGCATCATCGCGACAATGGGCAAGAGGATTGGCACGGCGGCCGTCACGCTGGCGCTGTGCGCGGGAATGGCTCCGACGGGGGCGTTGGCGACCGAGCTCGGACAGGACGCGGTGGACGACACGGCCGGCCAGGAGCTCACGGTGCAGGAGGAAAGCTGGGTTTCCCACCGTCCGCGCCTCACCCGTGCTCACATGCACGCGCTGCTCTTCGAGGCCCACTACCAGTACTACAGGATCGATGAGAACTTCAACCCCAGAGGGACCGGCGCCGTCTGCAAGCCGTCCAAGGATGCTCATGAAGGCGAGGCGTCATACGTTAGCTTCCCACACTGGTACTACAACGATGAGACGATTGTGGACGACGACGGCAGACCGCTGTATACGGAGCACAAGTACGATGCCATCGACGTGGGCGACCCTGGCTATCACTTCACGCGGAGCACCTGTGGCCGCAAGGGCTGCGGAGCGTACAGCATCGGCGTCAATCCCCACTACGACGACGACAGTGACGAGTTCTGCGACGCCTGCGGCCACCACCTCGTTCTGAGCTGTGCGCACGAGTACGGCGATGGCTACGTGTACGACGCTGACGCGCACTGGCTCGTGTGCACCAAGTGCGGAGAGTGGATCGCCTACTCCACGCATGACGTGTACGACATCGATGCTGAGCACCAGGGCTGCCGTGCCTGCGACTGGACGGCCAAGACCGACCCGTCCTGCAAGCACGAGTGGGAGCAGAAGTACGACAAGGACGAACACTGGCAGGACTGCGTGAAGTGCGGTGACGAGAAGGAGGGCAGCCGCGCCAAGCATCAGCTGGTTTGGACGCCCGACTCCACCAACGGAGACAAGAGCCTCATGCACTACAAGGCCTGTGCCTGCGGCCTGGTGGTGGAGGGCACCGAGGGCGCGCACCTGTGGCAGACCAAGCGTGAGGGCAAGTACACGTGGGACGAGTGCGCCCTGTGTCACGTGAAGACCTCCAAGAAGCAGATCGCGGTGGCTGAGCCCCAGGTGACGAGCGCAGACCGCATCGTGAGCGAACTGGGCATCGAGAGCTTCCCCACGGTGGTGGACATCGCCAAGGCGTTGATGAGCGGCGAGAGCTCGGCGTCGGTGGTGTTCTGGATCGGCTCTGCCAGCGAGCCTGCCGGTGAGGAGAAGGTCACGCCCGACATGCAGACCGCCGACCAGGGCTCCATGGCCACCTACAAGACCAGCGGCAACGTCACGTGGGAGGGTGGCAAGGCGCCCAAGCCCACCGACGACGTGTACGCCGGCGTGAAGTACGAGGCCACCGACACGAGCGGCGCCACGAGGACCTACGTGACGGGCCGTACCTTCGTGGGCGTGCCGCGCGTCGAGTCGGATGGCTGGGAGCGGATGCAGGACGGCCGCTGGGCCTATCTGCGGGCCATGGTCCCCGTGCGCTCCGAGTGGGTGAAGTGGGGCGGCGCGTGGTACTACCTGGGCGCGGACGCCGCCATGCTCACCGGTTGGCAGCGCGTGAACGGTGCGTGGTACCTCTTCGGCGTCGACGGCGCAATGCGCGCGGACGTCTGGGAGCCCTACGCAGGCGCCTGGTACTACCTGGGCGCGGACGGCGCGATGCTGGCGAACACCTGGCACTGGTACGCCGGGGCCTGGTACTACCAGGGCGCCGACGGCGCGATGCTGGCGGACACCACGACCCCGGATGGCTATAGCGTGGACGCCACCGGCGCGTGGATCGCATAGGACAAGGCAGGCAATCGAGCAACACACGTAGAAAGGAATTCCTCATGGACAAGAAGAAGCTTGCTGGGCTGTGGGTCGTCGTCTCCATGGCATGCATCATCGCGATGCTCATCGCACAGGGGACGTTTCACTGGGAACAGGCTTGGACGATTCCGATGATGGGCGTCGTCATCTGCCTGGCGGTCACGTTCTTCTTCGGCAGGGAAGAGTAGGCACACCCCGAGACGTCCGTACGCGGGACGGCGTTCATGCCGTCCCGTTTCGTGTGCCGAGGGGCAGGCCATGGGGAGGCGCGTATCTCGTTGGGAGAAACGTGCCGCTTTTTATGTTTCGCTCAGCTTTCCGTTGCGTATCGTGCGGGCGTTTTGGGCTAGGCTATGACCCAACCTTGCCACAGGGCAGGGGAGCCACATACGCGAGGGAGCGCACATGGAGAGCGTCAGCAGGCAAGACAGGCGACCGGTCATCGGCGTCGCACCGATGCTGGTGCGCCAGCCGCATCCCTATCTGCCGAGCGAGCAGGTCGCGAGCGGCATGATGGACGCGGTCGTCGCGGCGGGCGGCCTGCCTATGATGCTGCCGGTGACCACGGACAAGGCCCTCATCGACAGCTATGTGGAGCTCTGCGACGGTTTCGTGCTCCCGGGCGGCCAAGACGTGAATCCCGCCCTGTACGGTGGTAAGCCTCCGGCGGAAGACGAGCCGCCCGAGCGCAAGGAGCTCTGCCCGCTCTGCGACGCGCTGGAGATACCGTTGGTGCGTGCTGCCTACGAGCTGGACAAGCCCCTCTTGGGCATCTGCCGTGGCGCGCAGCTGATGAACGTCGCCTTGGGCGGCACGCTGGTGCGCGACTTGGGCCTGGTGGTGCGCGCTCCCGGCATGGTGCACTGGCAGCACCACTCCATCCTCAACCACGCCGCGCACCCGGTGGACGTGCGTGAGGGCACGCTGCTGCGGCGCGTGGTGCAGGCCGACCAGATCCAGACCAACTCCAACCACCGCTGTTCGGTCCAGAAGATCGGCCGGGGCCTGGAGCTGGTGGGCGTGGCCACCGACGGCGTGCCCGAGGCCATCGAGGCGCCTGACAGAAGGTTTTTCTTGGGAGTGCAGTGGCATCCCGAATACACGTGGCGCCGCCTCGGCACCGACGCGCTACTCTGGAAGGGATTGGTAAGCGCCGCAGCGAAGTGTCCACGCTAGTACTGGGAGGCAACATGCGCACACTCTTCCTCACGGGCGGCATAGCATCAGGCAAGTCCACGGCCGCGCGCGAGCTGGAGCGCTTGGGTGCCCTCCGCATCGACTTGGACCAGCTTTCGCGCGAGGCGCTCGAGCCGGGCTCTCCTGCGCATCACGCCGTGTGCGCCGAGTTTGGCGCGGACCTGCGTGGCCAGGACGGCCGGCTGCGGCGTGACCTGCTGGCGCAGCGCGTCTTTGGCGACCCCGCGGCCCTGCAGCGTCTGGAGCAGATAGAGCTGCCCTGGATCGGCGCGCGCTGCCGTGAGCTGCTGTCAGAGGCGCAGGCCCAAGGCTGTCCCTGCGCGGTGGTGGAGGTGCCGCTGCTCGACCGCGCCCTCGCCTACGACATGGTGCCGGCAGGCGCCGAGCTCGTCTACGTGCGCGTGCCGCGTGAGCTGCGCCTGGAGCGTGCCGTGGGCCGCGGCACCAGCGCCGAGGATTTCGCCGCGCGTGACGCACGCCAGCCCTCCGACGCCTACCTGTGCGCGCACGCCACGACCATCCTGCCCAACGAGGGCGCGTCTGACGAGCTGGTCGCCTGGGCGCGCGCCGTGTGGGACGAAGCCTGTGCCGCCGCAAGCACGGAGGCTGGCCGTGGCTGACAGGCGCCCGACCCCACGCTCACGCCATGCCACGTCGCCGAGCGCACGCATGCCCCGCTCGCAGGGCTCCGCGCCCCGCCATGCACGGACCAGCGCCACGCGGTCGACTGCCCGAGGCTCCGCGGCACGCGGCGGCAAGGCCCGCCGGCACACGCCTGCGCCGCAGCGCCGGCGTCGCTGGCCGTGGGTGCTGCTCGTCGTCCTCGCACTCGTCGGCGGCGTGGGAGGCACTTGGCTCTTCCAGGCCTGCAGCTCGGGCAACCTTGAGCGCAGCGTGATGTACCCCCTGCACTACGAGGACCTGGTCCGCGATGCCTGCGCCCGCCACGAGGTGGACCCCTACCTGGCCTGCGCCATCATCAAATGCGAGAGCGACTGGCACCCCGAGGCCGTGTCGCGCGTGGGCGCCCGGGGGCTCATGCAGCTCACGGACGTCGCCTGCTCCGACATGATCTCCATGGGCATCGTGGACCCCTCCTACGACGCGTCCAACCTGTTCGATCCCGCGACCAACATCGAGTTTGGCTGTGCGGTGCTCGGCTACCTGCAGGACAACCTCGCGACCGAGGACGAGGCCATCGCGGCCTACAACGCGGGCATCGGCACGCTGTACCGCTGGCGCGAGGAGTACGGCGACGACCCGGAGAAGGAGCTCGAGCAGGTCATCGACTATCCAGAAACGGCCGCCTACCTGCAGCGCGTTCGCGAAGCCAAAGCCGCCTACCAGCGACTGTATCCCCTGGGCATCTGAGCCGCGTTCCGGTAGCTAGGCTACTATCGACCAAAGGGCGAGTGGGGGAGGTCGGCATGGCGTTTGTGGAGTTCGCCGACGTGCGCAAGACGTACCAGATGGGCGACGTGACCGTCCGTGCGGTCGACGGCGCGAGCTTCGAGATCGAGCAGGGCGAGCTCGTGGTCATCGTGGGGCCGTCCGGCGCGGGCAAGACCACGATACTCAACCTGCTGGGCGGCATGGACTCCGTGAGCGGCGGCACGATCATGCTTGACGGGCGCGAGATCTCGGCCATGGGCGAGCGCGAGCTCACGCAGTACCGTCGCCACGACGTGGGCTTCGTCTTCCAGTTCTACAACCTCGTCCAGAACCTCACGGCCCTGGAGAACGTCGAGCTCGCGAGCCAGATCTGCCGCGATCCGCTCGACCCCGCCCAGGTCCTGGAGCAGGTCGGCCTGAAGGAGCGCATGGACAACTTCCCTGCGCAGCTGTCGGGCGGAGAGCAACAGCGCGTGGCCATCGCGCGCGCCATAGCCAAGAACCCCAAGCTGCTGCTCTGCGACGAGCCCACCGGCGCGCTGGACTACGAGACCGGCAAGCAGATCCTGCTGCTGTTGCAGGACGCGTGCCGCAGGTCCGGGCGCACGGTGGTCATCATCACGCACAACGCTGCCTTCGAGGCGATAGCGGACCGCGTGATCCGCATCCGTGGCGGGCGCGCAGTGCACGTGGCCACCAATCCCGAACCCGTCTCCGCCGAGACCCTGGAGTGGTAGCCATGGCCGTGCCGCGCGCGTACCGCACCGAGCTCGCCCGCACGATACGCGGGACCCTGGCGCGTTTCTTGGCCATCGCCGGCATCGTGGCCTTGGGCTGTGGCTTCTACGCGGGCCTGCTCATGGCCGGTCCGTCCATGCGCACGATGGCCGACCGCTACTACGACGGCACCTTCCTCGATGACGTGCGCGTGGTCTCCACCTTGGGCCTCGGACAGGGGCAGCTGGACAAGATTGGGCAGGTGGAGGGCGTCGACCAGGTGGTCGGCGTGCGCTCGACCGACTGCATGGCCACGGTGAACGACGAAGAGTGCGCGGTGCGCGTCAGCAGCTTCGACGAGCAGGCCGCCCGACAAGCGCAGGTCAACGAGGGCGGCTGGGCCGTGAGCAGCGACGACGACGCGTACCTGGACCGCCTGGTGCTCGTGGAGGGGCGATGGCCCGAGCGCGCGGACGAATGCCTGATGGCCGCAAACGCCAAGATGGGCACGCCCATACGCCTGGGCGACAAGGTGGAGGTGCTCTACGGCACGGCCGACCTGGAGGGCGTGCTGGACGTGCGGACCTTCTCCGTGTGTGGCCTGGTGCGCTCGAGCGCCTATGTCTCCTGCACGAACATGGGCTATACGAGCCTGGGCGCGGGGGTCATCAATCAGCTCCTCTATGTGACCGAGGAGGCCTTCAGCCCCGACCTGCCCTACACGCAGGCGCTCGTGAGCGTGGACGGCGCCCGAGCCGAGCAGAGTGGCGGCGAGGCATACGAGCGCCTGGTAGGGGAGGTGACGGAGCGTCTGGAGGAGCTGTCTGCGCAGCTTGCGCGCGACCGCTTGGCCGATCTGCGCGCCGACGCGCGTTCTGAGCTCGCCGACGCCGAGAAGGAATACGCCGATGCCGAGACCACGGCCAACAGCGAGCTTGCCGGCGCCCGCCAACAGCTCGACGACGCGCAGTCCCAGCTCGCGGACGCCCAGTCCCAGCTTGAACGCAGCGCCGACCAACTGGCCAGCGGCCGTGTCGAGTATGCCGCCGGCCAGCGTGAGCTCGAGAGCGGCCGCGCTGCCTTGGCCCAGGGACGCGCCGAGCTTGCGGCGCAGGAGCAGGCATGGGAGGAGGCACGTCCCCAGCTCTTGGCGGCGCGCGACGGGCTCGTCCAGATTGCGGCGGGCTTGGAGCAGCTCGACGACGGCATCGCCCAGCTCGATGCGGGGCTAGCCCAGCTCGACGAGGGCGTCGGGCAGGCGCAGGCCGGCCTCGCGCAGCTGCAGGAGGGGCAGGCGGCACTGCAGGCCCTGCTCGATGCCCTCGGCCCCGGGCTGACGGAGCTGCGTGCCTACCTCGAGGACCAGATCACGGCCTTGGCCGAACAGCAGCTTGCGGTCGAGGCCCAGCTCGCCGAGCTCGAGGCCCAGCGCACGCAGGCCCAGGCCCAACGCGACCAGCTCGTCGCCCAA
>CACXFF010000266.1 GCA_902766805.1 uncultured Coriobacteriaceae bacterium
CGGATGGGTCTCGTCCCAGTAGGCGTGGATGTCGCTGTTGTCGATCGTGATGGACTTGATGGAGCTGAGGCCGAGGTAGTTCACGTCGATGAGGGACGCGCCGATGCCGCCGCCGTTGAAGGTGGTGTTGGCGATGTTGATGTGGTTGATCGAGCCGCCGTAGCCGCTGCCGATGGCGGAGGTCACCTTGTGGAAGCTGCTCGACTGGATGTCGCAGTTGTCGATCTCGATGGTGTCGATCGTGCCGCCCCAGATGCCGTGGAATCCGCCACCGCCGATGTCGGCCCCCTCGTGATGCGCGCAGCTCTTGATGACGGCGTTCTTCACGGTGATGTTGCCGTTGCCGGCCTTGCCGCCGCCGATGGCCGCCGCCTCGTTGTCGTCGTAGCGCTTGTTGTTGACGTCGTCCTTGCTCGCGATGGCGGTGATGGCGAGGCCGCGACTGCCGACGACCGCCGCCCCACGCGCGCCATATCGACCGTTCGTGTCGCCGTCGATGGTGAGGTGGCCGGTCACGCTGCCGCTCTCGCCGCCGCCTATGCCTGCTGCGTCCAGTCCGCCATAGGCCTCGATGGTGCCGCTGCCCTTGATGTCGATCCTGCCGACGTTGCCACCGCCGCCGATGCCCGAGCCGCTGCACTTGCCGGACTTTGATCGGTTGCCGCCCGTGGCCACGATGGTGCCGCCGTGCAGGGTGATGTCGACGTAGTCCGCCGTGCCGTTGCCCGCGCCGATGCCCGCCCCGTTGGGGCCACCCTTCGCATTGATGTCGAGGGTTGTGTTGGCGTTGGCCTGGTCAATGACGACGCGCGGGTCGGTCGTGCCGTCACCGCCGCCGATGCCCGCGCCGTTCTCGCCGCCCTTGGCGTTGATGATGCCGCCCGTGATCTTGATGGTGCAGTCCTTGTTCGAGGCGTCCCGCATGAAGGTGCCGTGCTGGCCGGCCCCGATGCCAGCGCCGTCTTCGCCGCCTGTGGCCGTTATGGTGCCGCCTCTTATGAGCATGTTCCCACGGATGTTGCTGCCCTCGCCGCCGCCGATGCCAGCACCGTCTTTGCCGCCCTTTGCCACAATCTCGCCGCCCGAGATAGAGAGGCCAAACAGGTCGCCGCCGTCACCTGCGCCGTAGTTGTCGCCCGCGCCGATGCCCGCACCGTACTCGCCGCCCTGGGCCGTGATCTTGCCGCCGGTGATGCTGATGTTGCCCACTTCGCTGTCGCGCCCGCCGCCGATGCCCGCGGCGCAATGGGCTCCCGTCGCCTCAATGGTGCCACCGGCGATGATGAGGTTGCCCATGGGATAATAGTAGTTCGAGCCGATGCCCGCGCCGCCGTACTTGCTGCCGCCGCCCTTGGCCACCAGCTTGCCGTCCGTGGAGCCGTCGCCCGAGGAGGAGGTGATCTTGAGGGTGGAGCCCTCGTCCACGTTGATTGCCGCCATGCCGTTGTTGTCGCCGACCTGCTCGTTCTCGCCACCGATGATGGTGTTGGTACCGTCAAGGGTGATGATGACGTAGTTGCCCTTTTCGATGGTGATAAAGGCGTAGCTCGGGTCCTCGTCCTCTTGGCTTATGTTGACGTTCTTGAGCGTGACGCGGATAGGGGACCGCTCGGAGCTCTTGCCCGCCGGCACCGTGAAGTGATTGTCGCCCTTATGCGCTTTGCCATCGCCTTGAATGACGTATGTATCACTTGGGTTGTCGAGCTCCCTCTTGCTGTCCGTATCCTTGTACGTGACGGTTTGGGCAAGGGCCTGTTGCACAGGCAGGGACAAGAGCGCCATGCCGAATACTGCAATCACGGCGAGTGCATGCAGGCAAGCGCGCGTGATTCTCTGTTCGTTGCTGGGCTTCATGGACGGCACCCCCGCTATGACTGGAGCCTGTTTTCAATAAGTATCTTACGCCATGCGATAGGACATTGGCTGTCAATAGCGATGCGTGCGCCGCAAGGCCTTCGAGGCGCTTCGAGACGCTCGGCCTCTATAACACTGGCTGCCCGTGGGTTACGAACGCTAACGCCTAGGGCATCTCTCTGACGGCCGTCACACCGATATGTCGCCACCCCGGAAAGTCCCGAGGCGGCGACAGCGGTACGCGCCAAAGTAGTTGACCGCTATCCTTCCAGCGGCTCGAAATCGCTCGCGGGATGCTTGCACAGCGGGCAGATGAAGTCCTCGGGCAGCGGGTCGCCCTCGTAGATGTAGCCGCAGATCTTGCAGATCCAACCCTTGACCTTGGGCTTGGCCGGCTTGGGCTTGATGTGGGCGAAATAGTAGGCGTAGGTCGCGGGCGCCACGTCCGAGACCACGTCGCCGTCGGTGACCTCGGCGATGAAGAGCGTATGGCTCCCCAGGTCTATGCTCTGCACGACCTTGGCGCAGAGATAGGCGTCGACCTGGTCGGTGAAATACACCACGCCGTTGTCGGCACGGGAGTACTCCACCTCGACCATCTTGTCCACCTCGTGGCCGGTCTGGAAGCCCCAGTGCTTGAAGGTGTCGAACTGCGCCTCCTCCGAGAGGATCGAGACGTTGAAGACGCCCGTCTCGAGCACCATGTCGTGCGTGAGGTTGTTCTTGTTGATCGCGCAGGCGATGCGCACGGGGCCTTCGGCCACCTGCATGCAGGTGTTGGTGATGCAGCCGTTGTCGCGATCGCCATCGCGCGCGGTGAGGATGAACAGGCCATAGCTGAGCTTGAACAGGGCTTGTTTGTTCTTCATGGCAGGTCCCTTCTTTTGGGTGTCGTGAAGGCGTGAGCCTAGCCTACGTCCTAGCACGGCCCAACGAGGGCGGCCATCGGCGAACAGACAGGGTTCGTCGCCGACGCAAGCGCGCGCTCGTCCAGACGGGCAATCGTGCACGGAAGCCACGCCCTACACTGGGACCAAGCTCACGTCTGGGAGGTCTGGCATGGAAACCCGCGTCGCGGTCATCGGCATCATCGTGGAAGACCCCGCATCGGTCGAACAGCTCAACGAGCTACTGCACGAATACGGTAGCCACATCGTCGGACGCATGGGGGTCCCCTATCGCGCACGCGGCATCAACGTCATCTCCATCGCGATCGATGCGCCGCACGACGTCATCTCCGCCCTGGCAGGCCGCATCGGCAACCTGCCCGGTGTGAGCGCCAGGGCCGCATATTCCAACAAGGCCTTCGAGGCGTAGGCACCCCGCTCGCAACGACCCGTCGTGCCCTCCCGCCCTGCGTGCCCACGCCCGCGGAAGCAGCCGTCTGTCGCAGGAGGACGCTGGAGCACGGTTGGCTGGATAAAAAAACGGCCCGGAAGCATCGAGCTCCCGGGCAGTTTCAAAGACATGGGTGACGTGAGGACTACTTGGCGGGCAGGACGTCCTGGCCGAACTTGTCCTTCAGGTAGCTGGCGAAGTCGGCCGAGGTCAGGACCTCCACCAGCGCCACGATGCGCTCGTCCTTCTCCAGGGCGGGACGCGTGGCGATGACGTTGGCGTACTCCTCGAACGCGATGCCGCTGGCCTCCTCGAGCACGAGGGCGTCGGAGGCGTGCTTGCCGGCCTCGAGCGCGTAGTTGCCGTTGATGGCGGCGAAGTCCACGTCCTCCAGGGCGCGCGGCGTGGCCGCGGCCTCGATCTCACGGAACTCGATGTTGTGCGGGTTCTCGGAGATGTCCTTGGGCGTGGCGGCGAGGTCCTCGGGGTTCTTGAGCTTGATGAGGCCCGCCTGCTGCAGCAGGAGCAGGGCGCGCGCCTCGTTGGTGGGATCGTTGGGCACGGCGACGACCGCGTGGTCGGCGACGTTGGCCAAATCGGAGGACTTGCCCGCGTAGATGCCGAACGGCTCGTAGTGGATCTTGGCCACGCTCACGAGGTCTTCCTTGTTCTCCTCGTTGTAGTTGCGCAGGTAGTTGATGTGCTGGAAGTAGTTCGCGTCGATCTCGCCGTTGAAGACGACCTCGTTGGGCTGGACGTAGTCGGTGAACTCGCGCACCTCGAGCGTGATGCCCTTCTCGGCCAGCTTGGGCGCGGCGAACTCGCTGAGGATCTTGGCGTGGGGCTCGGGGCTCGCGGCCACGGTGAGGGTCTTCGAGGAAGCGGAGGCGCCAGTGGCAGCGCCGGTAGCGGCGGCGGTGGTGGCAGCCGGCTGCGAACCACCGCAGGCGGCGAGCCCAAGGGCACTCAGGACGCCCAGACCGGCGCCGACGAACGCACGACGAGAAATAGCAGTAGACATAATGGGTCTCTCCTTCGGTCTGTTGTGCGGCAGCTGTACCGCACGTGCATGCACCATCTTAACGATGTGCCGCGACGTTGTTAACGGTGATCGATGCGCTTGGCGATGAAATCGCCCACCGACTGGATGATCTGCACGAGCAGGATGAGCAGGATGATGGTCACGACCATCACTTCGTCCTCGTAGCGGTAGTAGCCATAGCGGATGGCGATGTCGCCCAGGCCGCCCGCGCCCACGGCGCCCGCGATGGCGGTGTAGCCCAGCACGGCGATGAGCGTGATGGACACGCCGCGCACGATGGAGGGCAGCGCCTCGGGCAGGCAGGCCGACCAGATGATGCGCGGCAACGACGCGCCGCATGACTCGGCGGCCTCGATCGAGTCCCTGGGCACCTCGGCGAGCGACTGCTCGATCATGCGCGCGACGAAGGGCGCGGCCGAGACCACGAGCGGCGGCGTGACGCCCACCACGCCGATCGTGGTGCCCACGATGGCACGGGTGAACGGCATGAGCGCGACGAGCAGGATGATGAACGGGATGGAGCGGCCCATGTTGACGATCCAGCCCAGCACCGCGTTGAGCAGCGGCATGGGGCGCAGGCCGCCGGGTGCCGTCACGTACAGCACCACGCCGAGCAGCAGACCGAACACGTAGGCCAGCGCGGTGGACACGAACAGCATGATGAGCGTGTCCCGCGTGCCCTGCGCGAGCAGCGGCCCGAACTCGGCAAAGAACTCAGAGGCGTTAAACATTCCAGCTCGCCCTCCCCAGCAGCGCTTTGGTCGTGTCGGCCTGGGGATCGGCGAAGATCTGCTTCACGGTCCCCTGCTCCACCACCTTGCCGTGCGCCAGGACGGCCACGTTGTTGCAGATCTTCTCCACCACGTCCATGGAGTGGGTGATGACCACCACGGTCACGCCGGTCTCCTCGTTCACCTTGCGCAGGACGTCGAGGACCTGCTCGGTGCTCGCGGGGTCGAGCGCGCTCGTCGCCTCGTCGCAGAGCAGGTACTCAGGGTCGGTGGCCAAGGCGCGCGCGATCGCGACGCGCTGCTTCTGGCCGCCCGAGAGCTGCGCGGGATAGGACTGGACCTTGTCGGCCAGGTCCACCTTGGCAAGCAGCTCGGTGGCCTTGATGCGGTCGGCCGCCGTGACCTTGCCGTTGGCCGCGAGGAACGGGAAGCAGACGTTCTCCAGCGCGGTCTTCTGCGCGAGCAGGCCGAAGCCCTGGAACACCATCGACACGCGATGGCGATAGGCGCGCAGCTCCTTGCCGCTGAGGTTGGTCACGTCCTGGCCGTCGACGGTCACGGTGCCTGAGGTGGGACGCTCGAGCAGGTTGATGCAGCGCACCAGCGTGGACTTGCCTGCGCCCGAGATGCCGATGATGCCGTAGACGTCGCCGTCTTGGATCTCCAGGGAGACGTCGGACAAGGCATGCTCGTCGCCCGCCCCCGGGAAGACCTTGGTGATATGAGATAGGGAAATCACGCTCGTGGACTCCGCTCTAGGATGCTGATGGAGATGGGCGCACTCCCGCCGGAGCCGCCCTAGCGAAGGCGCCCGGTCTCACCATGCGCATGAGCTATGGCGAGCTGCCCGGGCTTGGGCATCTCCATGCACATCATCATCTGTCCGCGCGTCCAATTCATGCACAAGACCATATCAAGAGTCGCGAGGGGCTCCGCCAAGTAGAAACAACGGCGAAACATGCCGCAGCATGGGCGGGCCGCAAG
>CACXFF010000267.1 GCA_902766805.1 uncultured Coriobacteriaceae bacterium
GGCGTGAGACAGCTGCTCGGAGGCTGCCGCGATATCGGCGCGCCTGGTGAAGCCTTCGCGCACCACCATGAAGACGGCGTCCACTTTGGTGCCCAAGACCGCGGCGTCCACGAAGGTGCCCACCGGCGGCGTGTCGAAGACCACGTAGTCGAACGCCTCGCGCAGCTCGGCCACCAGGCTCGCGAAACGCTGCGAGTTGATGATGTCCGACGGGTTGGGGATGTGCGGCTCGGCGTCCAGGAAGTACAGGTTGGGCACGTCGGTGGCCACGACCGCCTCCCGCATGGGCACCTGGCCCGACATCACCGAGTACAGGCCGTGGCTCGCGTGTGCGCCAGTGACGCCCGCGAGGGAGCGACGGCGCATGTCGCACTCCACCAGAAGGGCCGACTCGCCAGATGTGGCGATGGCCCGCGCGAGGTTGGCCGCCACGAAGGTCTTGCCCTCGTTGGGCACCGCGGAGGTGATCACGATCGTGCGCACCGGGTTGTCCACGCTCATGAAGCGGATGTTGGCGAGCAGGGTCTTGGCCGCGTTGTCGACGGTCTGCGCCTCGCGGTACTTCTTCTTGTTGTTGCGTCCCAGCGGCGACATGCGCTAGCTCCTCTCGACCTTGGGGAAGTGCCCGACCACCGGCACGCCCAGCAGCTCCTGCACGTCCTGCCCGTTGCGCACGCGGGTGTCGGCGGCATCGGCGATCACCACGAGCGCCACGGCGAGGAACAGGCCGGCCATGAGGCCAATGGCCGTGTAGAGCAGGCGCGGCGGGCCGGAGGGGCTGACGGGCGCGACGGCGGCGTCGATCACGTTCACCGACTGGATCTGCATCACCTGGACGGCCACGTCGGAGGTGATGGCGACCAGCGCGTTGGCCACGTCGGCCGCGGCCTGCGGGTCGGTGGAGGTCACCGACAGCGTGATCACGCGCGTGGTGGTGGAGCTCGTGACGTCCAGCTTGAAGCCCTTGAGGCTCTCCAGGCCGAACTGCGCGGCCACATCGGCCTTCACCCGGTCCGAGCGCAGGATGGTGGCCACATCGTTCGTGAGCATCTGGCCGGCCGAGAGGTCCTGCTGCGTGATCGCCTCGGTCGCGGTGGCGTCGGAGCGCGACAGCACGTACATGGACGTGGTGGCCGTGTATTGGTCGGGCAGGAAGAAGCTCACGGCGGCGGTGATGACGCCCGCGACGAGCGGCAGGGCGATCACGATGCCCAGGTGCTTGCGCAGGAGTTGGAAGAGCTCGAGGAGAGTCACTCGGTGCCCCCTTTGGGTGAACGGTCGGTCTATAGGTACCTTTTGGCGGGCACGCGATGCCCGCAGCAGGCGCATCCTAGCACAAGCGCGACTCCCCCAAAGGTGCTGGTATGGGGCGTGTTTTGCACAGGGCTTAACACTTTCATGGGGACTGCACGGGACGAAATGGCACTCTATCTGGCCTTTCAGGATTATATGATGGCAGAAAGTGTTAATCTACTTTGTAATATACAAATATAAAAAAACACAAGTACTTTAGGCGATTTGAGTGTATTATTAGTCACAGTCTCTCAGGAGGCTCCGCTACGTGTGGACGAAGCAAGACGAAGGGATAAAACAATGAAAAAAGGCTTCCTCGCACTACTGATGGCGGCGGTTCTCTCCGTCATCTTCGTGACCCCGGCGCTTGCCGCAGACCTTAGCTCCAACGAGCAGACCCTCTACGACGAGTTCGTCGCTGACGTCGAGAAGTGGCGCCCCGTGCTGGGCAACGAGACCGCCAACACCTATGAGGCCCAGGCCCGCAGCGCCCTGCTCCAGGTCGACCTCGACGCCACCGCCTGCAAGGAGTTCTCGCAGGCCGTCAAGGACGTCATGGCCGTTCTGGACAAGGGCAACCCCCAGACCCGTCACGAGATGATGCAGTACGCGCCTGAGTGCGTCAGCATCGTCAACAAGGTCGGCTCCAAGTACGGCATCCAGATCGCCGTCGGCGCCCACGGCGTGGTGACCATCACCATCCAGGGCAAGACCGTGGCCGACACTGGCAGCACCGTCAAGCAGACCGGCTTCGGCCTGGCCCAGACCATCGCCGTGGGCGTGGCCTCCATCGCCGTTCTCGGTGGCGCCTTCGCGGTCAGCCGTAAGTTCCGCGCCTCTGCCGCTGCCTAAGCGCGATGGCTCAGTCTTCACGGACGAAGAAGCTCCTGGCATACGTGGGTGTGCCAGGAGTTTTTTGTGTGCTTGGGTACCTGCTGCTTTGGGTGGGTCTGGCGCCTGTATGGAGCATGGCGACAGCCGCGGCGGGTGCCCTGGTGAGCGATCAGGCGCCGAGCTTCGACACGCGCCTCACCAACGTGTACGACCCGACGGTCCAGGCGAGCGTGGACAGCTCGGCGGGTTACGTCCCCGGATCGGCAGTGGAGTTCCCGGCGCCCGGGGCGCAGTACGGACGCATCAGCTGCGAACGCATCGGGCTCGACGCGCCGGTGTACTGGTATGACAGCGACGAGATCCTCATGTACGGCGTTGGCCAGTCCCTCTCCAGCCTGCCGCCGGGATTCGGCGGGGCGATCGTGCTCTCGGGCCACAACACCACCGATTTCGCGTGCCTGCAGTACGTGGAGGACGGCGACGTGATCCGCTTCTCCACCAACTGGTGCGACTACGAGTACACGGTCTCGCACCACGAGGTCTACGACGAGAAGGCGCTCGAGACGGTGATCGCCGACAAGGTCATGAACGGCGGCGAGGAGCTGCTGATGTACACCTGCTACCCCTTCCACGCCATCACGGGCCGCAAGACCGAACGCTTCACCGTCTTTGGCGACCGCACGGCCGGCCTGGACGTGCACTGGAAGGAGGCGAGCGCATGAGCCACCGCTACCATGGGCAGTCGCGCACGCGCGACGGGCTCAGCCTGGTCTTCGCCTTCTTCTTTGCGCTGAGCCTGCTGGCGATAGGCGCGTTGGTCGCCCTGCGCGTGAGCGTGTTCTCCGAGGCGGGCTTCCGGTCGGTGTTCAGCGAGCGCTACTACGAGGCCGTGCTCGACGAGGCGACCAACGAGGCGCGCTACTTCACGCAGCCCACCGGCATCGACCCGTCGGTGGTGGACGGCGTGTTCGTAGTGGACGAGGTGCATGCCGACGTGAGCGCCTACATCGGCACGCAGTTCGGCGGCCTGCCTTACTCCCCCGGCTTCGAAGGGCCGCGCGCGAGGCTCAAGGCCAACGCGGAACGTGCGATGGGCGACTACACGCCCTCTGGTGACGCGGCGGCCTTTGGCACGCGCGACGAGATTGTGGCGGCCTACGTAGACGACATCATGGGCGTGTACCAAGGCTGCGTCGAGATTCCCGGCATGGGCGCCCTGATGGACGTGCGCGCCCTGTTCATGCGCTACTTCTGGATCGCGCTGGCGGTCTTCGTCGGGTTGGCGGGCGTGCTGGGAGTGTCGATCCGGCGGCTGCACCACCACAAGCACCGCGCGCTGAGGTTCGTCGCGTACGGGTGCGGCGGCGCGGCGCTCATGAGCATCGCGGTGCCGCTGGCGCTGTACGCGAGCGGGTTCTACCGCGGCCTGAGCGTGTCGCCCGAATACTTCTACCTGCTGTGCACGGGCCTCATCAGCCACGTACTGCTGGCGTGCGTCGCGGCCGGCGTCGTGTGGTTGCTGCTGATGGCCGTGACGATCGTGTGCGTAGGTCGCCTGCGCAAGACCGCGATCAAGTCGCACCA
>CACXFF010000268.1 GCA_902766805.1 uncultured Coriobacteriaceae bacterium
AACGTTGATGGCGTCGCACACGAGGTCGGTGTTCAGGCCCTCAAGGATGGTCTTCTTGGGAAGAATCTCGGCGGCCATGGCGGCGGAGTGGGTCATGCCGGAGCAACCGATGGTCTCGACGAGGGCCTCCTCGATGATGCCCTTCTTGAGGGCGTCGGTGAACTTGCCGAGGTTCAGGAACTCGAAGCCGATGATCTCGTTGTTCTCGTTGAGGGCGAGACGGGTGATGTAGCCCTGTGCGAGCTCGAGGTAACGGGCGCCCTTGGCGGAGGTGCCGTAGGTGGTGCCCACCATGGAGCGCAGGCCCTTGCCGAGGTCGTCGAGGCCGGCGCCCACGGGCAGGCCGTCCTCGGAGAACGCGGTCTGGGTGCGGCCGTACACGATCTGCAGGAACAGCTCGCGCATGGCGACGTTGATCGCGTCGCAGACCAGGTCGGTGTTGAGAGCCTCGAGCAAGGTCTTCTTGGGCAGGATCTCCGCGGCCATAGCGGCGGAGTGAGTCATGCCGGAGCAGCCGATGGTCTCGACGAGGGCCTCCTCGATGATGCCCTCTTTGACGTTCAGGCTCAGCTTGCAGGCGCCCTGCTGCGGAGCACACCAACCGATGCCGTGCGTGTAACCGGAGATGTCAGAGATCTCCTTGGCCTGCACCCACTGGCCCTCTTCGGGGATGGGGGCAGGTCCGTGGTAGGCGCCCTTGGTCACAGGGCACATCTTTTCCACTTCTGCCGAATACTGCATGGACTCTCCTCTCGTATGACGGGACGGAAATACCGACGGGCTCACACTACGCCACTTGGCGTGAGATGCTTTCCACACTTTGGCGAAAGGCCAGACTTTTTTTGCAGCCGCGCGCAAGGGGTCCGCTCGGCTGTCCATCCGTGGTGATGTTGTGCAGGAACGACGTCATGAGGGGCGCGGGGGCGCTCTTTCCATCAATTATGACCGCCCGAAACCTACTGGCAGCATTTGGCTGCTAGGCTAGCTGCGCAAACCGCGCCTGACGAGGGCGCCCAAAGTGGGCTCCCAACAAGGAGGTATCACATGGCTCGCGTGTACAACTTTTCTGCCGGCCCGGCCGTCCTGCCCGAATGCGTGCTGCAGGAATGCGCCGACGAGATGATGGACTACCGCGGTTCCGGCATGTCCGTCATGGAGATGAGCCACCGCTCCAAGATGTACCAGGCGATCGTGGACGAGGCCGAGGCCGACCTGCGCACGCTCATGGGCATCCCCGCCAACTACCACGTCCTGTTCCTGCAGGGAGGCGCCCACCAGCAGTTCTCCGCCATCCCGCTGAACCTGTGCGCCCTGCCCGGCGCCCACGGCAAGGCCGACTACATCAACACTGGCATGTGGTCCAAGAAGGCCCTGGCCGAGGCCAAGCGCTTCATCGACGCCGCCGAGCTCGCCAGCTCCGCCGACGAGACCTTCTCCTACATCCCCGACTGCTCGGACCTGCCCGTGCGCGAGGACGCCGACTACGTCTATATATGTGAGAACAACACCATCTACGGCACCGTGTACCACGAGCTGCCCAACACCAAGGGCAAGACCCTCGTCTCCGACGTGAGCTCCATGTTCCTCTCGCAGCCCCACGACGTGGAGCGCTACGGCGTCATCTACGGCGGCGTGCAGAAGAACGTCGGCCCCGCCGGCATCTCCATCACCATCGTGCGCGACGACCTCGTGCCGCAGGGCGACCTGGCAGACGTGCCCATCATGCTGCAGTGGCGCCCGCAGGTCGATGCCGGCTCCATGTACAACACGCCCAACTGCTGGGCCATCTACGTGTGCGGCAAGGTCTTCAAGTGGCTGCTCGCCCAGGGCGGCTTGGAGGCCATGCACGAGCGCAACGTGGCCAAGGCGCAGCTGCTCTACGACTTCCTGGACGAATCGCAGATGTTCCGCGGCACCGTGCGCAAGCAGGACCGCTCGCTGATGAACGTGCCGTTCGTGACCGGCGACGCCGAGCTGGACGCCGCGTTTGTGAAGGAGTCCGCGGCGGCAGGCCTGGAGAACCTCAAGGGCCACCGTTCGGTGGGCGGCATGCGCGCGTCCATCTACAACGCCATGCCCGTGGAAGGCGTGGAGGCGCTCGTGAGCTTCATGAAGCAGTTCGAGGCCACGCACTAGGTCCAGGGCCACAGAAGTCTCGCAGGGGCGTCCGCAGCCGCGGGCGCCCTCGTCCCAAAAAAGGAGTGTCAGGACATGATCAACATCCACTGCATGAACGCGATCGCCAAGGTCGGCACCGACCAGTTCGGCCCCGGCTACGAGCTGTGCGACCGCTTGGAGGCCGCCGACGCCATCATGGTGCGCTCGGCCCAGCTGCACGACGTGGAGTTCCCCGACAACCTGCTCGCCATCGCCCGCGCCGGCGCCGGCGTCAACAACATCCCGCTCGACCGCTGCGCCGACCAGGGCATCGTGGTCTTCAACACCCCGGGCGCCAATGCCAACGCGGTCAAGGAGTCCGTCATCTGCGGCGCCCTGCTCGCCTGCCGCGACATCCTCGGCGGCATCAACTGGGTGCACGAGAACGTGGACGAACCCCAGATCGCCAAGATGGCCGAGAAGGCCAAGAACCAGTTCTCCGGCCGCGAGCTCGCCGGCAAGACCATGGGCGTGATCGGCTTGGGCGCCATTGGCGCCATGGTGGCCAACGCGTCGCGCAGCCTGGGCATGAAGGTGCTGGGCTACGACCCGTACCTGTCACTGCGCTCAGCCTGGAGCCTGGACCGCCACGTGAAGCACGTGACCAACCTGGACGACATCCTCATCAACAGCGACTTCATCACCATCCACGTGCCTGCCACGCCCCAGACCAAGGGCATGATCGGCCGTTCCTCCATCGCCAAGATGAAGGACGGCGTGGTGTTCCTGAATTTCGCGCGCGACGCGCTCGTGGACGAGCAGGCCATGGCCGAAGCGCTCGACGACGGCAAGGTCTCGCGCTACGTGACCGACTTCGCCAACCCGATCACCGCCAACATGCCGCGGGCCATCGTCATGCCGCACCTGGGCGCAAGCACCGGCGAGGCCGAGGACAACTGCGCCGTGATGGCCGCCAACCAGCTCAAGGACTACATCGAGAACGGCAACATCAACAACTCGGTCAACTATCCCCACGCCGATTTTGGCCCGCTGGTGAGCGGTGCGCGCCTGTGCGTATTCCACCGCAACATCCCGACGATGATCGGCCAGATCACTGGCGTGGTGTCCGAGGCCGGCCTCAACATCGAGAACATGTCGGACAAGTCGATGGGCGAGCACGCATACTCCCTCATCGACATCTCGACCGATGTGCCCGACGAGGTTGCGCAGGCCGTCACCGCGATCAACGGCGTTACCCGTGCTCGTGTTCTGCGAAAATAGCAACCACTCTGACGAATGCTTGCACAACGCTAATTCAGCGGAGTATAGTTAATACATTGTAAGCTTCACGTTCCAAACCGTGGAGAAACAGCCCCGCACCCTTGGAGGTCCCATGAAGAACCACAAGATGTTCCGTCGTTTCATCGCCGCTAGCACGACGGCAGTCCTCGCCTTCGGCAGCGTCGCACCTGTCACCACCGCCTTGGCCGCCGAGAACGACCAGAGCTCGACCGCGGGCGCCGCCGCATTCATCAACGACCTTATCTCTGGCAAGACCAACGTCGACGACCTTTTGGGCCTGCTGAACATGGTCCTCGCCGACCAGGGCTTCGCCCTCACCAAGCCCGACGCGTCCGGCCTCGCCAACGTCGCCCTGCTCAACGGCGACCTCACGAACCTCCAGCTCGACGTGGACGACCTGCTCCTGGCCCTGGGCCTGGATGCCGACCACGACATGGACATGGACATTGACCTGGAGGGCCTGTACAACAAGCTCGGCCTGAGCGCGGAGAACCTGTACCCCTTCACCGCGCTCATCGGCGGCATCATCGCTGGCCAGCCTGACGCCCTGCTTGGCTTCCTCGACGACGTCAACCTCGACGACATCACCATGGGCGCCATCGCCGAAGCGCTGGGCAACAGCCTTGCCAAGGCGTACGCC
>CACXFF010000269.1 GCA_902766805.1 uncultured Coriobacteriaceae bacterium
AACCGGCAGCCATGGACCACGCTGTTCCTCGACGGCAACCACGAGAACCACGACTTGCTCGATGCCATGGAGGTCACGTACTGGCGGGGCGGCAAGGTGCATCGCATCCCTCGCTACGACAACATCTATCACCTCATGCGCGGGCAGGTGTATGACATGGGCTGCGATGGCGTGTGGTTCGTGATGGGAGGAGGGGCCACACAGGACCGTAGCTGGCGGCGCCCTGGCCTGGAGTGGTGGGAGCGCGAGATGCCGTCGGCAGAGGAGTACGAGGAGGCTCGGCGCAACCTCGAGGCGCGCAGCTGGTGCGTGGACTACGTCTTCACCCATGACTGTCCGTACCGCTACAAGCTCAAGGCCATGAAGCGATGGTACAACCCGGGGCGCATGGGCCACGACGAGCTCACGGACTTCCTGGACGAGGTGGACCTGCGCCTGAACGCCCGGCGCCTCAAGATGTGGTACTTCGGCCACTACCACGACGACCTGCCCATCCCGGGCGGGCGGCACGCGTTGCTCTACCAACAGATCGTGCGCCTGGGGGAGCTGCCCGAAGAACGCGCGCCAGGCTATCGCGCCAGCTCGTAGCAGACGAATTGGTGCAAAGACGTCGGTGCGAGGGCCCAAATCGATCAATCGACGGGTTGCCCCATGATTTGGGGGGTGCCGCTGGCAAGCCAAGATGTCTACAATGGTCTGTGCCTTTGGCGAAGCGAGCTGGGGAGGTGCTCATGATCGAGTGTTATCTCACCAAAGACGGCGTCACGTCTTTGGTGGACGAAATGGTCCCAGGTGCCTGGATCAAGCTCACAGCTCCTACGTTGGAGGAAGTCAACGAAGTCGCCGAGGCGCTAGACCTGGACCGTGACGACCTCATGGCGGCGTCGGACCCAGAGGAAAAGACGCGCGTGACGACCGAGGACGATGACCTGATGATCCTCGTGGACGTCCCGTCGTCCAACCGCGTGCATGGCGAGCGTGCCCGCAACACCATCCCTCTGGGCATCTTCCTCACCGAAGAGCACGTGGTCACCGTATGCTGGGAGAACCCGCCCTTTCTGGCCGACTTCCACAACGACCGCGTGCGCGGCTTCTCGACGTGGCGTCGCAGTCGTTTCGCGGTGACCATCCTGTTGCGCAACGCTCTGCTCTTCCAGCAGGTGCTGGCCGACATCGACAGGCGCCGCATCGAGTTCGAGACGCAGATCGATGAGATCCACAATGAGAACGACCTGGTGCAGCTGCACGGCCTGGAAACCTCGCTCGTGTACCTCGCCACCTCTCTGCGAGGCAACGGTAACGTGCTGTCGCGCTTGCAGCGTTCGGGACGCCTGCGCCGCCACGCGGGCATGGACGAGCTGTTGGAAGACGCCTACGTCGAGAACCAGCAGGCCATCGAGATGGCGCAGATCTACCGCGACGTTATCGACGGCACGCGTGACCTCATCTCGTCGGTCATGGACCTGCGCCTGAACGACGTGATGCAACGCCTCACCTCCATCACGATCATCATGACGATCCCCACGATCGTAAGTGGCTTCTTTGGCATGAACGTGGACTTGGACTACATGCCCTGGGCGCTCACCGCCCACGGCTTCGGCATCATCTGCGTACTCACCGCGTTGGTGTGCGTGCTGCTGTTCTATTGGTTCCGGCGCAGCAGGCTGCTCTAGCGATTGCGAGCCCCTCTCCCTCGGGAGCAGGGGCTTTTTTGGCTTACAGGAGGAACGCATGATCCAAGACATCGCCCCCTTGCGTCTGGCCAACGAATACCGGCCCGCGGCACGTCCGGCGGCTGGCGACCCCGTGCTCTACGTGCGAGGTCAGGAGGTCGCGCTGCGGCCCACCGCAGCGGGGGACGAGGCCGTTGCCATCGCGTTGCCGCGCGTAGGCGAGCCGGGTGTGCCCGCCGAGGGGCTCACCTACCTCTTTGGCCTGGGCGACGAGGCGTGGTGGCTGGCGCCGGAGCAGGGTGGGGTGGAGCCGCTACGTCCTTGCGTCTGGGTTTCCAACCGCACGCTACGCATGGAGGGGCGCGGCCCACGTGCCACGATGTACGGCATCTACACGGCGGTGCACCTGGGCGGCTGGTACCGGGCCAACCGTTACTGTGGGGCCTGTGGCAAGCCCATGGAACACCACGATGCCCTGCGCGCTCTGCGTTGTCCGGACTGCGGCAACCTGGTCTTCCCGCGGCTCAACCCGGCAGTGATCGTGTGCGTGTGCGATCCCGAACGCGAGCGCATCGTGCTCACGCGCTACGCGCGCGGCCGCTATGCGCCCATCGATGCGTTGGTGGCGGGATTCGTGGAGATTGGCGAGACCATCGAGGACTGCGTGCGCCGCGAGGTGCGCGAAGAGCTGGGCCTTGAGGTCAAGAACATCCGCTACTACAAGTCGCAGCCCTGGGGCGTGGCGGGCGACATCCTGTCGGGCTACTGGGCCGACGTGGACGGAGACCCCACGCTCCACATGGACGCGACCGAGTTGGGGCGCGCGGTGTGGGCGGGCCCAGACGAGATCCCCGGACAGCCCGACGACTACTCCCTCACCAACGAGATGATGTGCCTCTGGCGCGACGAACACCGTCGCGACGAGCGCTGAGGGCGCTGCGGACGCCCCTTTGGCCGTCTTGGCGCCAGCTCCGTCCACGGACACGGCTGACGGTCGGATGTAGGTGTGGTGCTTGTTGGCCGGGCGCTTAGGCCTCGATGCTCCAGCGTCCGGGCAGGCCGGACTCCGTGAGGGACGAGAAGTCGGGCACGTAGATCTCCTGACAGGAGAACACGCCGTCTTCCCAGCTATAGACGTAGGTCATGCAGTTGGAAAACTCCGTGCGGCGGAACTGTGCCCGCGCGGTGGCCTCGTGCACCATGTAGAAGTGCATGGACGAGCCGCCCGAGCTCACGGCCAGCACGTTCTGGTGGTCGTCGCGCGCCATGATGTCGGAGAGGCAGCGGTCCATGCGTTCGTTGACCTGCGCATCGGTCTCGCCGCCGACGGCTGCCATGAAGCGGGAGCGCATGGGCCCGAAGTCCGGCTCCAGGAAGTCGTCCTTGGCCTCGAAGATCCCAAAGCCGCATTCGCGCAGGTCCTTGCAGCGCACGTAGGGCTTGACCTCGCCAAAGGCCGCCTCGCAGACCATCTCCAGCGTGTCGCAGCAGCGTTCCGAGGTGCTGGAGTAGAAGTGGTCGAAGCTCACGCCGCGTCGCACGAGCTCTTCGCCAGCCAAGCGGCACTGCTGGCGGCCGCGCGGGGTGACGGGGGAGTCGCACCAGCCCTGTGACTTGTGCTGCACGTTGAACAGGGTTTCGCAGTGTCTCATGAGATAGAGCGTTTTGGTGGCCATGGTTCCCCCAGATATGAGCAGTGATGGGCCTGCGTGGCGCAGACGGCAACAGCTTAGCGCAAGACATGGAGGCATGGGCACGCAAGCGCGGACGATATCGGCGGCGCGGCCTTCGTGCGTTGCTGTTCACACCCTCACGTGCCGCCCGAGGGACGAAGCGGGCGCTAGGCGTGCGCCCTCGCGTCAGCATGGGCGCCGCGGGCGGCTGCGCGGGTGGGATTTGTTGTCCGTCCCCTGCCGTATACTGGAACGCGACTGATGGAATGTTGGGGAGGCCCGATGGAATCGCTGTACACCAAATACCGTCCTCAGACGTTTGCCGATGTCGTAGGCCAGAAGCACGTCGTCGAGACGCTTGAACGTGCGGTCCTCGCGGGTAAGACGTCGCACGCGTATCTCTTCTGCGGACCGCGCGGCAACGGCAAGACCACGTTGGCGCGCATCTTGGCCAAGGCCCTGCTGTGCGAGCGCGGCCCCGGCCAGCTGCCCTGTGGCACCTGCGACGAGTGCGTGGCGATTGCCAATGACCAGCACCCCGACGTGCACGAGATGGACGCTGCCTCGCGCACGGGCGTGGATGACGTGCGCCAAGCCATCATCCAGCGCGTGGATTTCGCTCCCGTGCGCGGCCGCTACCAGGTGTTCATCGTCGACGAGGTCCACATGCTGTCCACGGCGGCCTTCAACGCCCTGTTGAAGACGCTGGAAGAGCCGCCGAGCCACGTGGTCTTCATCCTGTGCACGACCGACCCGCAGAAGGTTCCGGCCACCATCCTGTCGCGCGTGCAGCGCTTCGACTTCCACAGCAGCAGCGAGGCCGACATCGCGGCGCGCCTTGCCTACGTCTGCGAGCAGGAGGGCTTCGAGTTCGAGCCGGCCGCCCTCGAGCTCGTGGCGCGTCACGCGCGCGGAGGCATGCGCGACGCGCTCTCCATGCTCGAACAGCTCTCCGTGGCGCCGATCACGGTC
>CACXFF010000270.1 GCA_902766805.1 uncultured Coriobacteriaceae bacterium
GACGCCTCGCCCTCAGCCGCGTCGCCGCTCATGGACTGGTAGATCATCACGGCCTGGAACCAGTCGGACTTGTTGCTGTTCTTGGTCGTGTTGGACGCGTTGAGCTGGCAGTTCTTGAGGGTCACGGAGTTCTTGCCCTCGACGACCACGCCCTGCGAGGCGGTGGAGCTGAGCTCGGCGTTGCTCACGGTGACATCGGCCGTGGAGTAGATGACGGGCGAGCCGGTGCCGTCGGTCGTGTAGTCGCCGCCGTCGACAGTCTGGGTGCCGCCGCCGCGGTCCGAGCGGATGGCCGCCGATGAGTTGCCGGTGGTGTGGATGCTGAGGTCGCAGGCCTGCAGGGTGCCGCCGCCGGTGACCATGATGCCACCCGAGCAGTCGCTCGTGGTGTGAATCGTGGAGTTGGCGATGGTAAGCGTGGTGCCCTCGCCGTAGGAAAAGACGGCGTTGGCGTGCTGGCCGTTGCAGTCGACCGTGATGTCGTCAAGCGTGAGCGTGGCGCCGTTCTCGGCATAGACGGCGGCGTTGGTGCCGTAGAAGTCGGCCTCATCGCCGTCGGCGTCGCCGGTCTTGACCACGTCGACGGCGCTGTAGGCCTTGGTCTCGGCCGAGACGGCGATGGCGTGGGCGGAGCCTTCGTTACAGGTGATGGTCTCGCGCGCGGCGCTCGTGGTGGCAGCCGTCGTGGTGGCCGCGGTCGTTGCGGGCTGGTCGCTTGCCTGCTGCGCACAGCCACTGAGGGCGGCGGCGAGCAGCGCCGACATGCCAAGGAAATCGCGGCGAGTGGTCTGGATGGTACGCATGGTGTCCCCCTTCGTTGGTCGTTCAACGCACGAGGACACTGTAGGCCGCGCCGCCTTAAGCAAGCTTAAAGGCGCTGGGAGCCTGGTACGGAACACGGCTTTTCACGCTTGCCGGACCGCGCGTCTGGTACGGAAAACGGCTTTTCACGCTTTGCCGGACCAGGCGCCGCTCGCCCCTACCGTTCGCCGCGCAGGCGTTGGCGCAGGCGCCAAAGCATCCACAGAGACAGCAGCGAGGACGCCGCGGTCGACACCGTCAGGTTGAGCCACAGGCCGTCCAGACCCCAGGGCTGTAGCAACACAAGCGCCGCCACCGGCGCCAGGAGCACCGCGAACAGCGACAGCAGCGACGCCGGCCGTGGCTCCTCGATTGCTGTGTAGAAGCTTTGGGTGGCCATGGGCAGCCAACGCATGAAGTACGCGATGGCATAGAGCGGAAACGCGCGGCACGCCAACCCCAGAATCGCTTCGGAGGCATCGGCCATGAACAGCTGCGTTATCTGCACCGGGAAGAGCAGCATCGCGACCGCCATGCTCACCGAGATGAACGCGGCCGCCGCAAAAATGCGCTTCTCCAGCTTGACCACGCGCACCACCTGGCCGGCGCCCAAGTTGTAGCCCACCGCAGGCTGCAACGAGTCGCAGGTGCCGTAAATGAGCGGGAACACCACGCCGCTCGCGTACATCAGCACGCCATACACCGCCACAGCGTCCTCGCCACCTTGGGCGAGCAGCGCGGCGTTGAGCAGCACCGATGTCACGCGCCCGGCAACGTTGTTGAGGAAGGCGGGCATGCCAGCGGCGAACACCTGGTGCACCAGGGCACCCGAGAAACGCGGCCGGACGAAGCGTAGCTTGTAGCGCCCGAACAGGAAGGGCAGCATGCCGACGAGCGCCGCCACACCCAACGCCACGCAGTAGCCCAGCGCCGCGCCGAAGACCCCCAGGCCAAAACGGATGAACGAGAACTCGGCCACCGCGCCCAAGCAAGCCATGAAGATGTTGAGCGCCAGACTGTTGCCAATCTTGCCGCAGAGGCGCAGGAAGTTGTCCACCGCGAACATCATCGAGGTAATCGGCGCGCCCACCGCATAGACCCGCAGGAAGGTCGTGGCCATCTCAGCCAGCTCGCCCGTCGCGCCCATCGCCGCCATAATCGCAGGCGCCGCGAACCAAAACGCCGCACCCAGTAGGGCCCCCAAGCCCACGATCCCAATGGTCGCGCAGGTGAAGACGTTGTTGGCGTGCTCATCGTCCTGCGCGCCCAACGCGATGGCGATGGGCACCGACGAGCCCACGCCCACCAGGTCGCCCACGGCGAAGAGCAGAATCACGAAGGGTATGGCGAGGTTCACCGCGGCAAAGGCGGTCGGCCCCAAAAACTGTCCCACCAGCACGCCGTCGAGCACGTCGTAGAGGGCCGACGCGAGCATCGACACCGCACCTGGCAACGCGGCGGTGAAGAAGAGCCGCGTGGGGGTGGTCGAGAGGAACAGCTCGCGCGGGTCTTGGGTGGCGTTCGCCGCGTTGGCAGCAGCGTCGGGCTCCGTGTCGGCAGGCTGCGCTTCGGTCGCGGGAGCTTCGGCCAAATCTGCCGCGAGCTCGGCCGCCTCGACAGCGGCCAAGGTGGGAGCTTCACCCGCCCGGCGGGGCACCGCGGTATGGTGCTTGTCTTGGGTTGCCATGGTTTCCCTCATCTCGCGTGTGGGGCGTGCGCGCAGTCGCAGCGGATTGCGTGGACGCAGTGTAAAAAGAGGCCGGAGAGGGCAGCCGTACGCGGCGTGTCTTCTCCGGCCTCTCGGCCCTCCGACTATGTCGCCGTCCCGTAGGACGGACGTTCACGCGCCAGTATAGCAGCCCTGCGCCCAAA
>CACXFF010000271.1 GCA_902766805.1 uncultured Coriobacteriaceae bacterium
TGCCGTCGATGCGCACGGGCAGCGCGACGCCCACGGCGTCGAAGCTCTCGATGTCCCAGCCCTTGACGCGCAGCATGGGGGCGAGGTCGATGAGGTCTTGCACGTCGAAGTGGCGATAGACCGCCATGCCTCCGTCAACCTTCTTGCCGTGGTCAAAGACGCTGTACGAGAGCGTGGGCTCGTCCTCGCGCCAGATGAAGCTCACGGCGAGGATGCGTTTGGTGTTGTCGTACTCGCGCGCCATGCGCAGGTCGCTCGCGGCGGCCTCGCGCGCGCCCTCGAGCACCTCGCGAACCAAAGCGAGCGCCGCGGGCGCGTCGTAGGCCCCGAAGATGCGGGCCGGGAGCTCGAGCACCGGCGTGCCGGGCATGAGGTCGGCGACCTGCTTGCGCTGGTGGCCGACCTGCGGGGCGAGCAAGACGGCGGCGTAGGAGGAACCCTCGCGCTGCGCGTCCACGAGGGGCTTGGCGCAGAAGTCATAGTTCACGCCCTGCGCCTGGGCGCACTCGTTGAGCTTGTTGGAGAAGAAGGTGGTGGTGATGCCGCAGCTGCAGCAGAGCAGCACGTGGACGTTCTCCCGCTTCTGTAGGCCCTCGATGGTCTGGGCCATCTCGAAGAAGAGCTCCTTCGCGCGGTCGAGGTCCTCGAGCTCGAAGTGAAGGAAGAACGCCGGCTCGCCGTCCTCCAGGCGCTCCAGGCGCATCTCTACGATCAGGAAGTCGTTGATCTCGTAGAAGTTGATATAGCCCTTCGCCTCATTGGACGAGATGTCCAGGTCGCCCTTCTCGTTCTGTGTGATGCTGCACGAGATGACGCTCTGGTTGAGGATCCAGTCCCGGTAGACGATTGCGCGTTCGTCCATATGCCCCCCGATGTTTGCGTGTGGCCTGCGGGCCTGAATTCGCCCAGATAGACTGCATTCTAGCGCAGCAGGGGCCTCTGGCCGCTCGTCGCCGTGCGGGGAGGGAAAGGTAAGGGGCCGAACGGAGAGTGGATGGCGGCCAGCGCGGATGCCTTAGCTGTTCTACTACTAAACGGATGGGCGCTGACGCAACGCCATCAGGCCTTTTGCTGGATAGGGGCAATCCATTTGGTACTAGCCAAAACACCCAGTACTAAATGGATTGCCGTGCTCCGACAATAGTCCAGTTAGCGATCGTCGTATGCCCATCGATTTAGTGCTCTGTCGCAGCTCCGCTTGTTTCCGATCGGCGCCAGGCACTCCGTCGCCCGCTTGCGTTCGCTGGAATCACTTCGGGCGTGGCGCTTTGTGGAGCGTTCCGCTAAATAAGGTAGACTGTACGTACTTGTACCTGACCCCCGGCACGCGGAGCGTCGCATGGACCTATTGATTGACCTGATGATCTACGCGGGCAGCGCCCTGATGGTCTACAACATCTGGCGTTGCAACAGCTTCGTGAGGCAGATGCGGGGCGTGCGCGGTCTGGAGAAGCAGCAGGCGATCCTGCCCGTTCCGCTTTTCCTGCTGATAGGCTTCCTCGTGGGCTACCTGTTGGTCGGCCTCTTCGGCACGCCTGACCTCATCGTCGCGGGCATCCTCTTTGGCGGTTCGGTGTTCGTCTACGTGGTGCTGGGCATCATGTACACCATCATCGAGCGCCTGCGCGAGTCACGTCAGCAGTCCGATGCGCTCTATGCCCAGATTCTCAACGACATCGGCTCGCTCACGCAGGCCTACCTCATGGTGGTCCGCGCCAACCTCACGCGCGACGTCATCGAAGAGCTCGTGGAGAACGGTGAGTACCAGAGCGGTGCGGAGAACACCCCCTACAGCGCCTTCATGGAGGCGCGCAAGAGCCGCCTGCTCGGCATCCGCCAGCATGACAACGCCCTGTCCCAGGAATGCTCCTTCACCCGTGACAACCTGCTCCGGTGCTTCGAGGAGGGACGCCGTCTGGCCGAGCAGCGCGTGCTGGTGCTGCTGGACAGCGGCGAGGTCAGCTTCGTCAAGCTCACGGCGCAGCTTGCCTCCGACCCTCAGAGCGGTGACGTGGTGGCGTTCATCACCGAAGAGCCTTGCAA
>CACXFF010000272.1 GCA_902766805.1 uncultured Coriobacteriaceae bacterium
CTGTCGGTGGGGGCGCCCTTCCAACAGGTGCTGAGCATCAATTCGACGATGGGGCTCGGTCCGCTGTTGATCGAGATGCTGCCGCCCGCGCCCACGCTCACGAAGCAGGCCGGCTCCTCGTCGGACCCATCGGGGCCCAGCGCCTCGTCGGGCATGTTGGGTCCCTGCGCTTCGGCGCCGGAGGCGTGGCTGGCGGGCAGTTGGACCTCCCAGGCTTCCTTCGGCGGCTGTTCCGTAGCGCGTTTGCTGGTGGTGGAGCTGCGGTCTTGCTGGGCGTCGTGCTTGTGCGTGTTCTTCATCCCGTCTCCTCTCGTCTGGTCGCGTGGCGGGTGCGAGACAAGGTACGGGAACGGACGCGCGCCGCCGCCCACAACGGCCCGACGTTCCCCAAGCATCCAAGCGATTTCCCCCCACTTTCCAAGCGTTTGCCCAAGGGAGCCTGCTAGACGGGCTGCCAGAAATTTCTCCGCACGCCGTTGTACTGTTTCAATTTCCGCCAGGCCAAATCTGAACGGTCGTTTCCGCCCCGCCGCCGCCCCGCGCGACGGCCGATTCCGCGCCGTGCTACCCCAGGGCCAAAGGCTTCCGGGTGACGCGCGCGCCGGCTTCCCGTGGCCGACTCGTGCCGTTGGCGTGTGAACCTCCTGCCAGCGTCGGCTGCACCGCCCAACTCGGCTAGAATCAAGGACCGACATGTGCCCGAAAGGCAGCCGATACACAACACAGGGAGGCATGTATGTGCGGCATCGTTGGCTTTACTGGCAAAGACCAGGCCGTTCCGTTCTTGTTGGAGGGGCTCCAGACGCTCGAGTACCGCGGCTATGATTCCGCGGGCATCGAAGTCCTCTCTCCGGATGGCGGCCTGCACGGCGTGAAGTGCGCGGGCCGCGTGGCCACGCTCAAGGAACGCTGTGCCACCGCCAACCTGCTCGGTAGCACCGGCATCGCCCACACCCGTTGGGCCACCCATGGCGCTCCCACCGACCGCAACGCCCACCCGCACCTGGACTGCAGCGGCCGCATCGCCGTCGTGCACAACGGCATCATCGAGAACTTCCGCGACTTGCGTGCGTACCTGTCCCGCAACGGCCACACCATCGTGTCGGACACCGACTCCGAGGTCGTCGCCCACCTCATCGAGGACGCGTGGGCCGGCCCTGCCCAAGGCGACCTGGTCGCGGCCGTGCGCAACGCCGTCCAGCGCCTCGAGGGCTCGTGGGCCCTGGCGGTGGAGTGCGCCGACACCCCTGGCCAGCTGGTCGTCGCCCGTAAGGGCAGCCCGTTGGTGATCGCGTCGGACGAGCACGGCGCCTACGCGGCGAGCGACATCACGCCCCTGGCCGCCATCACGAGCCACGTAATCCAGCTGGAAGACGACCAGTTTGGCCTGCTGAGGGACGACGGCTCGGTCACCGTCTACGACAAAGACGGCATCGAGGTCGCCGAGCCTTCGACCATCGACATCGACTGGGACGCTTCGGCGGCGACGCTGGGCGGTTACGCTGACTTCATGGCCAAAGAGATCGCCGAGCAGCCCGAGGCCCTCGAGCGCCTGCTGGAAGACCGCTTGGGCGAGCACGGCGTGGAGCTCGACGAACTGTCGCTCTCGCGCGAGCAGCTCGCCGCGATCGACCGCGTGTACCTCGTGGCCTGCGGCACGTCCTACCACGTGTGCCTCATCGCCAAAGAGATGATCGAGGAGTGGGCGCGCATCCCGGTGTTCTGCGAGTACGCCAGCGAGCTCAACTACAAGGATCCGCTGGTCACCGACCACACGCTCTGCGTCATCGTGACCCAGTCCGGCGAGACCGCCGACACCCTCGCCGCCGCCCGCCGCATGCGCGCGCTGGGCTGCAACGTCTTTGCCATCACCAACGTGCTCGGCTCCACGGCCGCGCGCGAGTCCGACGGCACGATGTACATCCAGGCCGGCCCCGAGGTCTGCGTGGCCTCGACCAAGGCCTACACCGCCCAGATGGTCGCGGCCGCGCTGCTCGCGCTGCGCCTGGGTTACACCAACGGCACCATCGACCGCGCCGAGGTGGAGCGCCACTTCCGCAACCTGCAGGCCGTGCCCGACCTCATGCGCGAGGTCATCGCGCGCCGTTGGCAGGACAAGCAGGCCGCGCAGCTCTTCCGTGACGCTCACAGCTCGCTGTTCTTGGGCCGCGGCGTGAACGCCACCACGGCCTACGAGGGCGCGCTCAAGCTCAAGGAGATCAGCTACCTGCATGCCGAGGCCTACCCCGCGGGCGAGATGAAGCACGGCCCCATCGCGCTGCTCGAGAAGGGTTTCCCCGTGGTGGCCATCGTGCCGGCCGACCACGTGCACGAGAAGATGGTCAGCAACATCCAAGAGGTCATCGCGCGCGGTGCTTCTTGCGTGGCGGTCGCCACCGACGGTGACGAGACCGTGGCGTCCATGTGCCAACACACGCTGTGGATTCCCGCCTGCCCCGAAGAGCTCGTGACGCCTATCGTGGCGGTTGTGCACCTGCAGCTGCTCGCGCGCTACGTCGCTCGCAGCCGTGGCTGTGACGTGGACAAGCCGCGCAACTTGGCCAAATCGGTGACGGTGGAGTAAGGGCTCGAGCCATCAGTGTTGCATCGGCCCGCGGGCGCGGCTGTTCCGTGCGCCGCGGGCCGCCGTGGTTGCCGAGCCAGGAAGCGGGCCAAAGGGGGAGTTCAGCATGCCGTTTGCGGGCGTGGGAATGAACATCGTGGACATCGCGCGCGTGGAGCGCATCATGGCGCGCACCCCGGCCTTTGGCCGCAGGGTGTTCACCGATCACGAGCGCATGGTGTGCGAGTCCATGGGCCGTCCGTCGTCGCATTACGCGGCCCGGCTCGCCGCGCGCGGCGCCGTGCTCAAGGCCTTGGGCTGCGAACCGTCGTTGGCCATCCGCCCAACCGACGTCTCGGTGGGGGAGGATGCCAAGGGGCGCACGGTCGCGCTGCTCAAGGGCAAGCCCGCCGAGGCGGCGCAGGCAGCGGGCGTGCAGGAGGTGGCGCTCGCGCTGTCCTTCACGCACGACTCGGCCATCGCCAACGCCGTGGCCGTCACGCCCGAGGCGCGCCCCAAAGAGGAGAAGGCGCGCGACACGCGTCGCGAGCTGGCCGATTCGTTCCGTGCGGCCCGCTCCATCTTGGGCGAGCTGGAGGCCAACGTCCCCGCGCCGCAGCCTCCGACCGCATCGTAGGCCGCCGCATCCCGATCACCTGTCGCATCCCGACCAGGTACGCAAACGCACTTCTTGCCGTTTGGGTACGCCTTGCCAGGTACGCAAACGTGACTTTGGCCTTTTGGGTGTGCCCAGCCTGGTACGCAAACGCACTTTTTCACGTTTAGGTACCGCCAGCCGGGTACGCAAACGTGACTTTTGCCGTTTGGGTACGCCCAGCCTGGTACGCAAACGTCGCTTTTGCCGTTTGAGAACCCCTTACCAGGTACGCA
>CACXFF010000273.1 GCA_902766805.1 uncultured Coriobacteriaceae bacterium
ATCACGGCCACGAGCATGAGCACGAACACGACGGCGAGCACCATCACGAGCACGACCATGACCACCTGCACCACCACACGCATCGCACGCCCGCGGACATCGCGGCGCTCATCGACGGCGCGCAGCTGAGTGATCGGGCCAAGGTGTGGGCCCACCGCATCTTCGACATCGTGACCCTGGCCGAGGCCAAGGCCCACGGCGTGGACGTGGCCGACGTGCTCTTCCACGAGGTCGGGGCCGTGGACTCGATCGTCGACGTGGTGTCTGCCGCCTATTGCCTGGACGACCTCGACGTGACCTGCGGCATCGTCTCTCCGTTGGCCGAAGGGCAGGGCCGGGTGCGCACTGCCCACGGCGTCCTGAGCGTCCCGGTTCCGGCCGTCACCAACATCGTGTGCGCCAACGGCCTCACGCTCTCGCGCCTGCATCGTGACGGAGAGTTCGTGACGCCCACGGGCGCCGCCATCGCGGCCGCCGTGAGAACGCGCGACGAGCTGCCCGAGGCCTACCGCATCCTGGGCTGCGGCTACGGCAGCGGCAAGCGCGCCTACGACCCGCCCAGCACGGTGCGTGCGCTCATCATCGAGGAGGCGGGCACGCGTCCGGCGTCCGTGGCACCCGAGACGTCGCATGCGGCCAGCGAGCACGCGCAGGCGGCGATGCCGCTGTGGAAGCTGGAGACCGAGCTGGACGACTGCCCGGGCGAGGCCTTGGGACACTGCCTGGACCGCCTCATGGCGGCCGGCGCGCGCGAGGCGCACTACGTGCCGGTCTACATGAAGAAGAACCGCCCTGGCTACCAGGTGGAGGTCATCTGCGTCGAGGACGACATCGCGGCGCTCGAGCAGGTGCTGTTCGAAGACACCACCACCATCGGCGTGCGGCGCTACCCCCTGGACCGCACGGCCCTCGTGCGTGAGCTCGTGCCCGTCGAGACGCCTTTGGGCGGCGCGTCGTGCAAGCGCGTGGTCCTGCCGTCCGGCGCCACTCGCAGCTATCCCGAGCATGACTCGGTGGCGCGTCTCGCGGCCCAGGCCGGCGTGGGTTACCAAGACGCCTACCAGGCCGTCATCGCCGCGCTGAACGCATAACAGCGCGTGGCGGACGTGTACCAGGAACAAGTTCGCCACCTTCAACCTCTGCTTGACCCTGAGAGTGGCGGACTTGTGCCTGGCGCAAGTCCGCCACGTCGCTTATAGCAGACCACCCGCGACGGCAAAGGCAGCGACGATGGTCTTGGCGTCTTCGATGAGGCCCGCGCGTATCGCGGCGACCACGTCGGCGACAGGCAGCCAGACCACGTCCACGTACTCGTCGGCGTCCGGATGGGCTGCGCCCTCGTGCAGGCCGCGTGCGACGAAGACGCGGGTCTTCTCGTTGTTGAAGCCGGGGGCGCCGGCGCTGTTGGCGATGAGCTCCAGGCGGTCGGCGACCAGGCCCGTCTCCTCTGCCAGCTCGCGTGCGGCGCAGGTGGCGGGGTCCTCGCCCGGGTCGAGCTTGCCCGCGGGAATCTCCAGCGTCATGCGGCCGAGAGCCACGCGGTACTGGCGCACCAGGCACAGCCGCCCGTCGCGCACGGCGGCCACCCCGCAGCCGCCATGGTGGTAGACCACCTCGCGAGCGGCCAGCTCCCCCGCCGCGTCGCGCACCGTGAGCAAGTGCGCCGAGAAGATCCTCCCTGCAAAAGCCAGCTGGTCGTCGACGACCTCTTCGGACAGGCGTGGCTCGAGTTTCTGCAGCTCACGCACCAGTTCCAGTCCTTCCATGCGCTCCCCCTCTTGTTTTCATGTCGCGCCTTCACAGCCCATTCGAGCCGCCGTTTTGTAAATTCTACACAGCTTTGTGGCTCCTCCATAACTCAGGTGGCACGAGCGTGCTCTGCGGGTAGAATGAACCGATATCGAATTTCGGCACCATTCCATACTCCCCAAGCGCGCAAGAAATGTGAGGCGCACATGATCGAGGTCCGTGACCTTCGCAAGTCCTATACCACCGGCGACTTCGTGCAGACGGCGTTGGCCGGCGTATCTCTAACCTTCCGTGACAACGAGTTCGTCGCGATCCTTGGTCCCTCGGGCTCGGGCAAGACCACGCTGCTCAACATCTTGGGTGGCCTCGACCACGCGGACTCCGGCGAGATCGTCATCGGCGGCGTGTCTACACGCGACTATCATGACGCCGACTGGGACACCTACCGCAACCACCAGATAGGCTTCATCTTCCAGAGCTACAACCTGATCCCTCACCAGAGCGTCGTGGCCAACGTAGAGCTCGCGCTCACGCTCTCGGGCGTCGACAAGGCCGAGCGCCGCGAGCGCGCCCTGCAGGCGCTGGAGCGCGTGGGGCTTTCTGAGCACGCGCACAAGCGTCCCAACCAGCTGTCGGGCGGCCAGATGCAGCGTGTGGCCATCGCGCGCGCCCTGGTCAACGACCCGAGCATCGTGTTGGCCGACGAGCCCACGGGCGCGCTCGACACCGAGACGGGCGTCGCGGTCATGGAGCTGCTGAAGGAGATCGCCCAAGACCGCCTGGTGATCATGGTCACGCACAACCCCGAGCTCGCGGAGGAGTACGCCACGCGCATCGTGCGCCTGCGCGACGGCGCGGTGGTGGACGACTCCGACCCCCTGCAGGAGCAGGAGCTGCTGGCCGCGCCGCTCGTGCGCAGGACCAAGCGCAAGCCCGAACGCCGTGCGTCCATGAGCTTCCTGACGGCGCTGTCGCTGTCGTTCAACAACCTCATGACCAAGAAGGGCCGCACGATCATGACGGCCTTCGCGAGCTCCATCGGCATCATCGGCATCGCGGCGATCCTCGCGCTGGCCAACGGCGTGAACCTCTACATCGAGCGCACGGAGCGCGACGCCATGTCGGGCTACCCCCTGCAGATCACGAGGTCGTCGGCGGACATCTCGGGCCTCCTCGAGATGGCGGGCGGCCCTTCGGAGAACGCGCGCAATACCAACCCGTCGATGGACGACGAGATTCCCGAGTCCAAAGCCATGGAGAACATGTTCTCCACCATTTCCAACAACGACCTGAAGAGCTTCAAGTCGTTCCTGGACTCGGGCACGTCGGGCGTGGAACAGTACGTCTCGTCCATCAAGTACGGCTATGACCTCACGCCGCGTTTCTTCCGCTCCGACACGAGCGACGGCGCAGTGGAGGTGGGCAACACCGCCCTGCTGGGCACCAACGAGGACACGGCTGCGAGCGCCATGGGCGGCAACTTCGGATTCTCCACCGGCGGGAGCGGCGTGTTCCAAGAGATGCTCGACGACCCCCAGCTGCTCAGCGAGCAGTTCAAGGTCGTGGCGGGCCGTTGGCCCGAGAAGTACGACGAAGCCGTGCTCGTGCTGTCCAACGACGGCACGCTCATGGACTTCACGCTCTTCGGCCTGGGCATCGCCGACCCGCGCGAGTTCACCAAGGTGATGCAGGAGTTCACGTCGACCATGCCCGAAGACGTGAGCAGCATCAAGTTGCAATTCGGCGAGCACGAGCCCATCACCTATGGCGAGGCGCTCGACCTCAAGTACAAGGTGGTCCTGCCCTCCGACCTGTATCGCCGCAGCTCCGACGGCAAGACGTGGACGAGCATCGCCGACGACTCCGCGGCCTTGACCAAAGCCGTCGACGGCTCCCTCACGCTCAAGGTCGTGGGCGTGCTGCTGCCGCAGGAAGGCAGCGGCACCCGGTCGCTCTCCCAGGGTCTCGCCTACCGCAGTGACCTCACCACCTACCTCATGGACAAGGCGGCTGCGAGCGAGATCGTCAAGGAGCAGCTCGCCGACCCCAAGCGCGAGGTGTTCACGGGCAAGACCTTCGAGGAGCTCAAGAGCGAGCAGGGCAAGCAGTTCGACCTCTCGCAGATCTTCAGCGTGGACGAGAACGCGCTGGCCCAGGCCTTCCAGGTCAACGACAGCGCCCTGCAGCAGCTGCAGTCGCTGGACTCGTCACTCGGGGCCGTCGACATGGGTAGCCTGCTCGGATCCATCGACATGGGGTCGCTGCTGAGCGGCGTCGACCTGTCCGGCCTACAGCCCGACCCACAGGCCATCCAAGACGCCTTGGCCCAGGCCGACCTGTCGGGGATGCTGGCCAGCGTGCCCGCGCCTGACTTCGCCAGGCTCGCCGAGGCGCTCGGCAAGGAGTCGCTCAGCCAGGAGCAGGTCGCCCAGGCCGCAGTCATCGTCCGTCAGATCGCTGACGGCTTCATGCCCTTCGTGCTGTCGCGCCATGCCGGCGAGGAGATCGGCCCCCAGACCAACCTCATCCCGGACGTGGTCGCCTATCTGCAGCTGCCGGCCACCCAGTCCCTCATGGCGCAGCTGGGGGACGTGCTCGGCTCTTCCCTCGAGGCGGTCCAGCCCGTCATGCAGGACTACCTGCAGAGCCAGGTCGCTCCCTATTTCGCCCAGGAGCTGGGCACCGTGTTCGCCGGCCTGGCGTCGAACATCACGGAGCTGTCCAACCAGGCCATGCAGTCTGCGATGCAGCAGATCGCGAGCCAGATGGGCGACGCCCTGACGGGAGCGCTGGGCGCCGGACTCGCGAATCAGCTGGGCTCCATGCCCACGCTCGACGCGCTGTCGGGCTCCATGGAAGACCTGCTCAGCATCGACAGCGGCGCCTTCGCCAACGCCATCCACGTCAACCTGAACCAGGACGACCTCACGACCCTGCTCACGAACTACGCCAAGGCAGACACGCTGAGCTACGAGACGAACCTCAAGAAGCTGGGCTATGCCGACCCCGCCAACCCCAGCAGCGTGTCGCTCTACCCCGTCGGCTTCGAGGCCAAGGAGCGCATTGCCGACATCATCACGGCCTACAACGACGACCAGGTCGCCCAGGGCCACGACGAGCGCGTGATCCGCTACACCGACACGATCGGGCTGTTGCTCTCGTCGGTCACCGACATCGTGGACAAGCTGTCCATGGTGCTCATCTCGTTCGTGTCCATCTCGCTGGTCGTGAGCTCCATCATGATCGCCATCATCACCTACATCTCGGTGCTCGAGCGCAAGAAGGAGATCGGCATCCTGCGTGCCATGGGCGCCTCCAAGCTCAACGTCGCCAACGTGTTCAATGCCGAGACGGTCATCGAGGGCTTCATCGCGGGCGTGATGGCCGTCGTCATCGTGGCGCTCGCGAGCATCCCGGTGAACGCCATGGTCCTCAAGATCTACGACGTGCCCGACATCATGCAGCTGCCGCTGACCAGCGCGCTTGCGCTCGTCGCCATCTCGGTCGCGCTCACCTTCGTGGCCGGCCTCATCCCCTCGTCTGCCGCAAGCAGGCACGACCCCGTGGAGGCGCTGCGCAGCGAGTAGCGCTCGCGCGGGCCTCCCCTATCAGAAAGGTTTTCTTCATGTACAGCTTCTCCTCACGCGTGCGCTACTCCGAATGCGACGAGCATGCCAAGCTCTCGCTGCTCGGGCTCGTCGACTACTTCCAGGACTGCTCTGGCTTCCATACCGAATCCACCAGTCGGACGATGGCGGCGCTCGCGGAGGACGGCCTGGCCTGGATGGTGGCTGCCACACAGCTGCAGATCCACGAGCTGCCCTCCTACGGCGACGAGATCTGCGTGCGTACCTGGAACTATGCCCGCCGGGGCATCATGGCCGACCGCTGCTACGAGCTCGTGGGGCCGGACGGTCAGCTCTATGCCCAGGGTGACACCAAATGGTTCCTTTTCAGCTTCACGGAGGGACGCCCGATTCGCATCAGCGACGAGGAGATCCGCGAATACCTCACGGACGAGCCGCGCACCGACATGCCGCCGACCAAGCGCAAGGTGAGCTTCGGCGGCGAGGGCAAGGCCGCGGCCGGAGTGAGCGTGGTGAGCCAGATGCTCGACACGAACCACCACGTGAACAACGCCCAGTACATCGAGGTGGCGCGCACCGTGGCGGACATCGCTACCCAAGACATCGCCAACGTGCACGTGCAGTACGTGAAGATGGCGTTGCTCGGCGATGTGATGTACCCCGTGATCTATGCCGAGGACGATGGCAGCGTGGGCGTGAGCCTGCGGGACGCCGCAGGAGAGGCCTACGCCAACCTGCGCTTTGGGCTGCGCTGAATAAACGAAGGTGGCGAACTTGTACCAGGTACAACTTCGTCACCTTCACGTACGGGATGAGGGCGGCGGACTTGTGCCAGGCACAGGTCCGCCGCCCTCGGCGTTTACTGAAGGACGCTCCCGCCGCAGTACTCGCAGCGACCTTGGGCGTCGGGGATCGTGGAGGCCAGGCAGTGCGGGCAGGTGACCGCCTGCTTCGGGGCAGCCGCGGCGCGGTTCTCCTGGTGCAGGTTGGACAGCTTGTCACGCAGTGCCTCGGCGCGCTTGTTGGCCTCTTGGTAGTCCAAGGAGCGCTTGTCGTCGATGCTGTTGGTGTTGACCTGCCAGCTCACCTCGCTGAAGTACGGGTGGTTGAAGTAGACCTTCACGTCGAAGTCGTACTCGTACTCGTAGCGCGGCGGGACGTAGGACTGGCGCTTCCCCTCGGCGTCCTCGCGATAGACCTCGGACTTGTCCTCGTCTATCTCCATGCTGCAGCCGGTGACCTGGGCGAAGTCGATGACGTCCGGGTTCTCGTCACGCCAGGAGCGCGAGCCGGAGATGATGAGCTGCCCCTTCTCTTCGTCGAGGTAGACCTTCTTGTTGCCGCCCTCGAGCGTCGTCGTGACGTTGAACGCGGCGACTTTGGCCTTGTTCTCCTCGCGGTAGGCGAGCTGCTCGCGGATCTGGTCGGCCGTGGCGCTGCGCCTGCCCTGGAAGAACGGCGACAGCAGGGCCGAACAATCCTTGCACAGGTAGCCCTCCGAGAGCTTGACCTTGCCGAACACGCCCAATTCCTTGCCGCAGACCTCACAGTTCTTTTCCTTGAACAGATTGCCGAACAGTCCCATGGTCGTCTCCTTTCGGCCTAGAGCCCGTGCCTGTCTCTATTATCGATGCTCGGAAGCACGTCGGGGCGACTCGTGGGTGCGGCAATCGGCTGATGGCAGAGGAGCGCCGATACGGAGAGGCGCGCCCGCGAGAGAACCCGCGGGCGCGCCCGACAATACGTCGGATGTGGCGCAGTCTAGCCGAGGTACTTCCAGGTGTAGTCGTACGCACGACGACCGCTCTTGATGGCCATGTAGAGGTTCTGGCGGACCGAGGCGACGTTGGCCTTGGTCTTGCCGTCCTCCACGAGCGTCTCGGCTGCGTGCTGGAGGTTGTCGAACTCGCGCTTGTCCTCGACGCGCAGCACGCCGCGCCCACGGCTGCCGCCGCGCACGACGCCGGCCTCGACGCAGGAGCGACGCCACTTGGCAATGGTCTGGGGCGTGACGGACAGCTCGCTGGCCAGCACTTCGTTGCTCTTGGAGGGGCTGGCGATGATGGCGGCGATGATGGCGCGCTGGGAGTCCTTGAGCACGTGCTCGGCCACCTTCCAGAGCGCGACCTGCGCGGGGTCATACTCGGGGGTCGTGACCTCCTCGGTGACCGCAGCCTCCTCTTCCACCGGCTGCTCAGGCGTCTCGACCTCGGTCGCCGCCGGGAACACGTCCTCGGCCACGTTGAGGTGGCGCTCGAGTGCGCCGATGCGCATGCGCATGTTCTCTACGTCGGAAAGCAACACCGAAAGCTGCAGGTCAGTCATGAGGACCTCACTTCTAATTAAAGGGTTGAAACTATAGGTCACACTTGTGACGTGTCCCTTTATAACAGATTTTCTAACAACTTGCATAGGGAATTCTGCGATTGTGTTATATGTTGCGCCAGATTGGTTAGCCAGGCGCTGCCGATAGCCAAAAACGCGTGGGAGGCAAGCGCTCCCACGCGTTCTCTCAAGCTTGTCCCTCCGGCCTTCTGGCTTACGCAAGCGCCAAAAACGCCTCGTAACCCTTCCACGCCGCATACAGGTCGGCTTTGGAGATGGCCTCCCAGGGCGCGTGCATCGAGAGCACCGGCACGCCGCAATCGATCACGTTCACGCAGTACTCGGCCAGGATGTAGGCGATGGTGCCGCCGCCGCCGACGTCTACACGGCCCAGCTCTGCCGTCTGCCAAGCTACGCCCGCGCCGTCCATGCAGGCGCGAATGCGGGCCACATACTCGGCGTCGGCATCGTTGGAGCCCGACTTGCCGCCGCGGCCCGTGAACTTGTTGAAGGCCAGTCCGTGGCCGAGGTACGCGGCGTTTTTGGGCTCAAAGGCGCTCGAGAACGAAGGGTCGTAGCCCGCCGAGACATCGGAGGAGAGCATGAAGGAGCGCGCGAGGCAGCGGCGCAGGGCCAGCGTGCCGTCGCCGTGGCCCGTGAGCGCCAGCAGCTCTGCCAGCGTGTTCTCGAAGAAGCGGCTGGTCATGCCCGTGGCACCGACGGAGCCGATCTCCTCCTTGTCCACGAGGATCGTGAGCGCCGTGCGCGCAGGCACCTCGTCCAGCTCCAGCTGGGCGCGCAGCGACGGGTAGGCGCAGGCGCGGTCGTCATGGCCGTAGCCCAAGATCATGGAGCGGTCGAAGCCCAGGTCGCGCGCGGGGCCGGCGGGGACGACCTCCAGCTCGGCGGAGAGGAAGTCCTCCTCGTCCATGCCGTAGCGCTCGGCCAGCAGCTGCAGCAGATAGCGTTTGGCGGGGTCCTTGGCCTCGTCGCCCTCCTCCACCACGAGCGGGCGGTGTCCCACCAGCACGTCGAGCATCTCACCCTCGATGACCTTGGAGGCCTCCTTGGTCAGCTGCTCGGCAGACAGGTGGATGAGCAGGTCGGAGATCACGAAGACGGGATCGGACGGGTCCTCGCCCACACACACCTGCACGACGCTGCCGTCCTTCTTGGCCACGACGCCGTGGATCGCGAGCGGCAGGGTCACCCACTGGTACTTCTTGATGCCGCCGTAATAGTGCGTGTCGAGCGTCACGAGGTCATTCTTCTCCTCGAGCGGGTTCTGCTTGACGTCGAGGCGCGGGTTGTCCACGTGAGCTCCAAGGATATTGAGGCCCTGCTCCAGGTCCTGTGTGCCCAGCTCCACGAGGATGAGCGACTTGCCGCGACAGCTCGCGTACACGCGCGCGCCGGGCTTGAGCTGCTCCTGCGCGGCAACGCAGGACTCGAGGCTCACGTAGCCGGCCTGCTCGGCAAGCTCGATCGCGGTGGCGACGCACTCGCGCTCGGTCTTGTTGTGCGAGATGAACGCGCGGTAGTCCTCGCTGAATGCGTCGAGCTGCGCGAGCTGCTCGGCCGAGAAGCCCTTCCAGGCATTTGGTCTTTCCATATGGCACCCCTGTTCACTTTGGATAACTATCTCTTGGGCCCGACCATTGTATACATCAAGGGCATGCTCTTCCAGCGGCACACGAAGAGGACAGGGAATTAATTGTTTCCAGCACTTTTTGCATTCTTCGCGTAGCGCTGGCCGTGCAGGCGGCGCGTGGTATCTTGATGTATTGCGTGATGTTTTGCAGATACGGGCACGTAGCTGCCCCATACAAGGAGGACCAACATGCTTATGGATCGCAAGAGCTTCCTCGCGGGCACCGCGGGACTTGGTGCGTTCGTGCTGAGCGCGTGCGGCGGCCAAGGCGCTTCCACGCCCAGCGCCACGACTGCCGCTGCCACAGGGTCCACGACGGGCAAGAAGTTCCGCGTGGGCATCCTGAAGTTCGTGGAGCACCCCTCACTCAACCAGATCGAGAACAGCCTCGTGGCGCGCCTGGACGAGCTCTCGCAGAAGGGCGACTTCGCCTACGAGTGCCAGCGCCTGAACGGTGGCGCCGACGGCTCGGTGCTCAATCAGATGACCCAGCAGCTGCTCGACGATCAGGTGGACGTGATCGTGCCCATCGCCACGCCTGCCGCGCAGGTCGTGCAAGCGGCCACCGAGGGCAAGGACGTGCCCGTGGTGTTCTCCGCGGTCTCCGACCCGGTCGGTGCCAAGCTCGTCGCGTCCATGGAGGCTCCGGGCTCGCACATCACCGGCACCTCTGACGCCCTCAACACGCGCGCCATCATGGACCTGATCTTTGCCGCGAAGCCCGACACGACCAAGGTGGGCCTGCTCTACTCCAATTCCGAGGACGCCTCCAAGCAGCCCATCGCCGAGGCCAAGGAGTACCTGCAGGGCAAGGGCGTGGAGGCCATCGAGCGCACCGGCACCACCACCGACGAGGTCAACCAAGCTGTGGAGGCCCTCATCGCCGACGGCGTGCAGGCGGTCTTCACCCCCACTGACAACACCATCCAGGCCGCAGAGCTGGCCTTCTACGAGAAGCTCGCCGCGGCCAAGATCCCGCACTACGGCGGCGCGGACTCGTTTGCCCTCAACGGCGCGTTCTGCGGCTACGGCGTGGACTACCGCGTGCTGGGCAAGGCCACGGCCGACATGGTCTACGACATCCTGCGCGGCGTGGCCCAGCCCGCCACCATGCAGGTGGAGACCTTCGAGAACGGCATCGCCACGGTGAACACCGACACCTGCAGCGCCATCGGCTTCGATCTCGCGCAGGTCAAGAACGCCTTCCTGCCGCTGTGCACGGACTTCGTGGAGATCAAGACCGGCCAGGAGTTTGAGGGGTAAGGGCACGTGCTTTCCATCGGCATCCTCACGACGGCGCTCGAGGTCGGCCTGGTCTATGCCCTGGTCGCCCTCTCGCTGTTCGTGAGCTTTTCCATCCTAGACATCTGCGACCTGTCCACCGACGGGTGCTACACCTTGGGCTGCGCCGTGGGCGCCATGGTCACGATCGCGGGGCACCCGCTGCTGGCCATCGTGCTCGCCATGCTCGCCGGGGTGTGCTCGGGCCTGATCACGGCGACCCTGCAGACGCGCTTTGGCGTGCAGTCCATCCTGGCGGGCATCATCGTGAACACGGGTCTGTACACGGTGAACCTGGCGGTCATGGGCTTCTCTTCCAACGTGTCGATCTTTGGCAAGGAGACGGTGTTCTCGCTCTTCGGCAAGCTCGTGCCGGCCGTCGGCTGGGGCGAGTGGTCCGACCTGGTGCTGCTCGCCCTCATCGTGGGCCTGGTGAGCCTGGGCCTGTGGCGCTTCCTCAAGACCCGCCTGGGCCTGTCCATCCGCGCGACGGGCGACTCCCCCGCCATGGTGCGCGCCAGCTCCATCAACCCCGCCTTCATGATCACGGTGGGCCTGTGCGTCTCCGGCGCCCTCACCGCGCTGGCCGGCTGCCTCATCGGGCAGTTCAACAAGACCTGCGACATCAACCTCGGCACGGGCATGGTGACCGTGGCCCTGGCGTCGCTCGTGATCGGCGAGAGCCTCGTGCACCGCGACCGACCCATGCTCGCGCGCATCTTGGGTGTGGTGCTGGGCTCGTGCCTGTACCGCCTCTTCATCGCGCTGGCTCTGCGCATGCACGTGCCCACCGAGGCCTTCAAGCTCGTGAGCGCTGTCATCGTGGCCGTGGCCATCGTGCTTCCTCGCGTGCGCGAACTCTGGCAGCAGCGCAAGGCGCGTCAGGCCGCCATCGCGCTGCGTGCGAGCCATGCCCCCGAGGGAGGCGAACGCTGATGCTCGAGCTCACGCACGTCTCGAAGACCTTCAACTCCGGCACCATCAACGAGAAGGTCGCCCTCACCGACCTGTCGCTGTCCGTAGCCGACGGGGACTTCATCACCATCATCGGGTCGAACGGCGCGGGCAAGTCCACGCTGTTCAACGCCATCGGCGGCTCGTTCTACGTGGACGAGGGCTACCTCACGCTCGACGGGCGCGACATCACGTTCATGCCCGAGCACAAGCGCGCCAGCCTCATGGGGCGCCTCTTCCAGGACCCCATGCTGGGCACCGC
>CACXFF010000274.1 GCA_902766805.1 uncultured Coriobacteriaceae bacterium
CACCACGCGTTGGCATCCGCTCTTCTGCGACATCATCCCCATCGGCTCGGGCAAGCCCGAGGGCGTACGCATGGCCTGTGAACGCCGCGGCTTGGGCTTGGAGAACGCCATCGCCTTTGGGGATGGGGAGAACGACGAGTCCATGCTGCGTGCCGTGGGCGTGGGCGTGGCGATGGCCAACGGAGACGAGGCCTCGCGCGGCGCGGCCGACTACGTCACCGACTCGGTGGACGAGCACGGGATCTGGAACGCGTGCGTGCGTTTGGGCCTCATCCCCGGCGAGCCGCGCTAGTGCGCTTGGTGCCAAAGAGACCACGTCTTTTGGGTGCCAAGCGGTCGGGGCGCTGTCGCTGCACGCCCATTTGCGCCCGCGACGTGCGGAGGGCTACACTGAGCACGTTTGACCGACACGAGAAAGAAGGACTCCCATGAAGGCAGGATCTCCGCAGCCGCTGCTCATCGAAGTGTACGAGCGCCGTACGGGCAAGGGCGCTTGGGCCGACGACGCGCGCGTGGGCTGCTGCTCGTTCCCCTCGTCGCTCACCAGCGCGGCGGCGTTTGCACGCGTGCGCGACTTCCTTGACCGCTGGCAGGCGGCCGAAGACGTCGAGGACCTGCGCCTGCGCCTCACCAAAGCGTTCGTGGACATGGGCGCTGCCGTGGGCACGCGCTATCGCAGCGTGACTGTCCTGAAAAAGATTAACCCGGGCTACGTGCGCACCTTCCCCACGGGCGTCCCGGTGGTCACGGGAGGCTTCACCGAAGGCACGATCGAGGTGTCCGAAGCGGGCATGGACCGGGCCGAGACGGGCATGGACGGCATCATCCGCCTCGACCTCAAGCGCCGCTTCGTGGAGTTCGGCGCGGTGGAGCGCCTGTGCAAGGAGCAGGACATGGCGCGGCTCTTCCCCGAGTACGAGTGCGCCGAGGGCTCGGCCGACATGCTGGGCTTTGGCTTCGACGAGGTGGACGAAGTGCGCAAGCGCTGGTTTGCCGGGCGCAGCGGCCACACCGCCTACGTGATCGATGGCATCGCCTACGGCGTGATCGACTAGCTCTCGGAGCGTATGGCTGGCTCCTCGCGCGTTCTCGCTCATTCTCGTTTTTTGCAAAAGCGCAGGTAGAACGCGATTTGGAAAAAACCTCAGAAAGTTTGAAAGGAAGTTCGCCGCCCAATCGTGTCTTAGGTGAGGAGGAGCGAGACCCACCCAAGCAGAGGGAAAGGGAGATGCACGGCCCGCTGCTGGGTCCGCTCACACCCCGAGACACGCGCGGGCTTCGGCCCGCGAGATGATACGAGTAGGACCACGAGAGAGACACGGAGGAGGCGAGAGAGAGCACTTTGGTCGGGGACCTGGTGCTTCGCGCTACGGGCGCATCCTTGCCAGGCGGCTGGTGTCTCGGTAGGCGAACGGTTGAAAAGGGAGCAACCGTTCACCTACCGAGACAGACAACGCAAGAGGAGATCACCTTCTCGTAGGTGTGTCGATTTGAAGCGGGTACCGTCTGTGGATGGTACCCGCATTTTCTGTCCGTCACAGCGGCTATCATTTGATAGTGTTTTACCTACGCTTGACGACAGGGGAGTGGCTTGAGGGATCGTGCAGACATCGCCGCGGCAATCGCTGCCTTTTCTGATTCGGTGATGCGCCTATGTGCGTTGTATCTGCATGAACGTGCGGACCGCGAGGACATCATGCAGGAGACCTTCCTGCGGTATGCCCAGCACGATGCGCCCTTTGCCGGCGAGGAGCACAAGCGCGCCTGGTTGCTGCGCGTCGCCACCAACCTGTGCAAGGACTTGTTGAAGAGCGCCGCGTCGCGCAACGAGTCGTTGGACAGTTTGAGGGAAGACACGCAGTACGACGTGGAAGACGAGTCGGCCGACGATGGGTCGGCAGCGTTGGAACGCTCGGAGCTCATGGCGGCGCTCAGATCCCTAGACGACAAGTACCGCTTGGTCTTGTACCTCACGTACTATGAGGGCTACACGGCTGCGCAGGTATCCAAAGTGCTTGGTATGCCCGAGAACACGGTGTACACCAATCTTTCGCGCGGCAAGAAGATGCTGAGGGGGGTGTTGGAGCATGGCAAGAGAGTTGGATGATAGCTCGTTCGAGCTGTTCGATTTCGATGATGTGGAGCCGCTGTCGTGGGATGACGGCGACGACGATGGTGCCTTGTTCGACGACGCCCCCGAGCTGAGCCATGCCGAGGAAGAGCGTCTCCACGAGTTGTTCAACGTCGGTTTGGGCGTGGAACCTGTCACGCGCCTGCAGCGTGCCGAATTGCTGGATGCGGTGCTGCGTGCGGCGGGTGCCGAGGCACCGGAGTCCGTGGCCTCTTCGGGCAGCCCGCGCCACCTGCGCGTGGTGGAGGGTGGCCTGTCCGCGGCTCCTGCGAGCGCCGAGCCCGCTGCTGCCTTGTACGCCGCTCCCGATGCCACGCCCGAGCTCGAGATCGTGTCCGAGACGAACGAGGCCCTGCGCCGTCACCGTAGCGTGAGTGCCCAGCTGCGCCTGTCGCGCGTGGCGGCTGCCTTGGCCATCGTGCTGCTGGTGGCGGGTGGCGGCATCGCGTATTCGTTGCCCACCGCCTACGTGGACGTGGCGGGCGGCAACTCCACCGTGCGCCTAGGGGTCAACCTCTTTGGCGTGACGGTTTTCGCCACCGCCGAAGACGCCCAAGGCCAGGCCATGCTGGATGAGGCCAACGTCAACAACCTCGGCTATGGCGACGCGCTGCGCGCCTTGGCCACGTCCATGGGCGGAGCGGGCGGCACGAACGCGAGCGAGCTGAACGTCGAGGTTTCCTCGTCGGTCACCTCCCTGCAGCGTGCTGCCCTGGAAGACGATGCGGCGAGGGTCCTCGGATCGCATCCGGCATCGCCCCTTCCCTCCACTCCGTCGCTGGTGAACACGCCGCCGACGCCTACGCTTCCCGTCTCTCCGGTAAGTCCCGTGAGGCCGCAAGAGCCCGAGGCTCCGGCTCCCGTGCTCGCCACGCAGCTGCCGTCTGCTGCCAACGTGCCCGAGCCCGCTCAAGAGGAGCCCGCTGCGGCTGACCCGACGCCCGTGCAGAGCTCGAGCGACGCCTGGTCCCAGGGAAGCTCCTCGGGAACGGGTTCCCTGCGCGCCGACGCATCCGACTGGTACGAGCCCGAGCCTGCCGAGCAGATCGATTCGGCGGTGGCGGATTCGGCCGAGAGCATCGGCGATCACGGTTCGGAGACGGATGACAGTGCCAGTATCGACGACTCCTTCGTCGATTCTCTGGGCGACGAGGAGACGCCTTCTCCGTCCGATCAGGGCATCCAGGATTCGCTGCTGGACTCGATGGGCGAGGAAGCGTAGCGAGCCTCTTGGCACGCGCGGCGAGTTGGCATCCGCCCTGTCGCATCGGCCAGATAAGACACACAAAGACGCCCGGCGCAGCCATCGAGCTGCGCCGGGCGTCTTTGTGTGCGGCCGAAGAGAGGCTTGTCGGTGCGCTAGCAGATCTCCACGACCCAGCCCTCGGGGCCTTCCAGCTCGCCCGCCTGGATGGCGGTGAGCGTCTCGCGCAGCTTGGCCAGCACGGGGCCGACGTGCTCCATGCCCGCGCCAAAGACGATTTCGGAGCCATCGCTGTCCACGACCTTGCCCACGGGGCTGATCACAGCTGCGGTGCCGCACATGCCGCACTCGTTGAACTGTGCGATCTCGTCGAAGCGCACCGGACGCTCCACGACCTTCATCCCCAGCAGGTCGCGTGCGACGGTCACCAGCGAGCGGCGGGTGATGGAGGGCAGGATGGAGTCGGTGGCGCTCTGCGGCACCACGATGGTGCCCTCGGCGTCGACGAACAGGAAGTTGGCACCGCCCGACTCCTCCACGAAGCTGCGTGTGGCGGGGTCGAGGTACATGTTGTCCGCGAAGCCCTCGGCGTGCGCCTCGACGGAAGGATAGAGGCTCATGGCGTAGTTGAGGCCGGCCTTGATGTTGCCGGTGCCGTGCGGGGCCGCACGGTCATACTCGGGGACCTTGAGGGCCACCGGCTGCACGCCGCCCTTGTAGTACGGGCCGACCGGCGTCACGAGGATACGGAACTGGTACTCGGTGGCCGGCTTGAC
>CACXFF010000275.1 GCA_902766805.1 uncultured Coriobacteriaceae bacterium
ATGCCTAGTCCCGGCCGGCACCGAACCGCATGATTGGGAGCCCTCGCCCGACGACGTCATCACCATCCAGACCGCCGACCTCGTGGTCTCCAACGGCCTGGGCATAGACGCTTGGCTGGACGACGTCCTCTCGTCGCTCGGCTCCGAGGCGCCCGTCCACGTGTGCGCGTCGGACGGCATCACGCCGCTCAAGACCGACCACGGCACGGACCCGCACATATGGCTCAACCCTGCCAACGCCCGCCTGCAGGCCCAGACCATTGCCGAGGCCCTCGCGCGTGTGGACGCGGACGGCGGCCACGTCTACCAGGACAACCTCGCTGACTTCGGGTTGAAGTTGCAGGACCTGGACTACGACTACCAGACGAGCTTGGCCACCTGTGCGCGCCACGAGATCGTAGTGAGCCACGAGGCGTACGGCTATCTGTGCCAGGCCTATCACCTGGAGCAGATTGGCATCGAGGGGCTTTCGCCCGACAGCGAGCCCGACGCCGCGCGCATGGCGCAGATCGTGGATCTCGTGCGCGCCAAAGGCATCACGACCATCTTCTTCGAGGAGCTCGTGAGTCCCAAAGTCGCGCAGGCCATCGCCAGCGAGACGGGTGCCGAGGCCGTCGAGCTCAGCCCGCTGGAGGGGCTTACGCAGGAAGACTTGGCGGCGGGGGAGGAGTACGTGTCCGTCATGCGCGCCAATCTCGCCAAGCTCCAGAAGGCGCTAAGCTAAAAAGTCCTGTGCCGCGCACGTGCCAAGCGCCCGCCGGCGCCGTGCCCGCCCCGTCCCAAAGGAGTCTCATGGACCAAGCAGCTCACAGGCCCCTCGTGGTCGATGACGTGTCGTTCTCGTTCGAGGACGCCGCGGTCCTACGCCACTGTTCGCTTGCGGTTGCCCTGGGCGAAACCCTCATGCTCGTGGGCGAGAACGGCGCGGGCAAGTCCACGCTCATGCGCCTGCTCACGGGCCGCCTCTCCCTGCAGCAGGGTGATATCCGCCTCTTCGGCGAACGCCCCGCGCGCTTCCGGGCGTGGGGTCGCGTCGGCTTCGTGAGCCAGGGTGCGTCGGAGGCGCTCGTAGGCTTCCCGGCTACCGTGGATGAGGTCGTGCGCTCGGGTCTGTATTCGTCGACGTCGCGCTGGCGCACGCCCGACCGTTGGCGCGAGCGCGTCGCCGAGGCCCTACAGCGTTGCGGCGCCTCCGAGCTCGCGGGGCGCCCGGTGGGCGCGCTGTCGGGCGGCCAACGCCAGCGCGTGCTGCTCGCGCGTGCTATCGTTTCGGGCCCCGAACTGCTCCTGTTGGACGAACCCACCGCAGCTCTGGACGCCGACGGTGCCGACGCGGTCTTCGCAATGCTCAGCGCGCACCACCAACACGAAGGCCACGCGCACGGCGACGACTGCGCCCTGTGCCTGCCCGCGACACCTGCCGCCGCGCTCGTCGTCACGCACGATCTGCCGCGCGCCCAAGCGAGCGGGTGCCGCATTGCGCGCTTGGAACACGGATCGATAGAGGAGGTGCGCTAGCATGCTGGAATACGCATTCATGCGCAGGGCCCTGCTTGCGGGCATTCTTTTGGCCATAGCTCTGCCGTTGGTGGGCACCTCGCTTGTGCTGCGGCGTACGTCCATGACAGGAGACGCCCTCAGCCATGCATCGCTCGCCGGCGTGGCGGGTGGCTTGGTAGCGGGCGTGGACCCGGTGCTGGGCGCGCTGGTGGCCTGCGTCATCGCGTCGCTGGGCATGGAGGCCGTGCGGCGCCGGCTGCCGCGCCATGCCGACGTTGCCATCGCCGTGGCCTCTGCTACGGGCGCCGGCTTGGCGGGCGTGCTCTCGTCGGCCAAAGGCAACTCTGCCGGCTTGGATTCGTTCCTCTTCGGCAGCATCGTGGCGATATCGGAAGAAGAGCAGCTCATGGTCGTGGGTCTGGCTGCTGTCGTGGTCATCTTGGCGCTGTTGTTCCGGCGCGAGGTGTTCATGATGAGCTTGGACGAAGGCATCGCCGCTACGGCGGGTGTGCACACCGTGGCTGTGGGCTTCGTGCTGGCCGTGGTCACGGGCGTGGTGGTGTCCATCGCCGCGCGCGTGATCGGCAGCCTGGTGGTGTCGTCAATGCTCGTGATTCCGGTTGCTGCCGCCATGCAGGTCGCACGCAGCTATCGCGGGACCATAGTGTGGGCCGTAGGGGTGAGCTTGTTCTCGACGGTGACCGGCCTCGTGGCGTCGTATTACCTGGGCGCCAAGCCTGGCGGCGCGATCGTGCTGGTCTGCGTTGCCATCATGGGCGTGCTGTCCCTGGTGTCGGCCCTGCGCCGGCGCTGACGAACCCGAAGGGCATGGCTCGGCCGCCGCTCTAGGGCAAAACAGCTGTTGTCCGGCCATATAATTCAATATTTTATGCTATTCCAAGGCCCCGTTGGATGTTTTGTCAGTTTGGCTAAGGTTTTCGGCGATTCCCGAAGTAGTCCCTCCATTATTATCTGGGCTTTTGTCCTCCGGAGGGCCTCCGCTACTCGCCGAACCCCCTCAAAACCTTAGCCAAACAAAACTTCCAACGGGGCCTTGAATTTGCATCAATATTTCAATGATTAGCCCAAAACACGTGCCCCGTGGCCTTCTGGAGGCGGGACGCGTCTCTGAGGAGACAGGGGTGAACGCACGAAATGGCGTTCGCGGCCATTCCGATGCGGTCGCAAGCCCCCGTGACGCGGTTCTGGCACTCGCGGCCATCCAGCCGCAGGACCGCACGCCCCGTGACGCGGTTCCGGCATCGGAGACGCCCGCCGCGAGGTCAATGGTGATGTGTTTCCAAGTGCCAAAGGCGGCTGGTAGTTGAGCGGGCGCCGTGCCTGCCGCCGCGGTACAACTCGATTGCAGGAGTCGACCCCGCGCCGCAGCGACCCCAGGCCCTAGCGCCGGGCCTTCAGCGTGGCGAACAGTTTGGTGTCGTGACGCCGCACCCACGAGATGAACTTGCCCTCGGCCATCGCCATGCGTGCGTCCCCGCGGCGGATGGGTGTGAGCATCACGCTCATCATGCGCGAACGCGGCTGCGCCACCTGCACGGCCACGCGCGCGTTGTCCGAGCAGATCATGCGCTCGATGTCGAGGAGCTTCTCGGCGTCGCTCAACGTGCACTGCGGGTTGCAAGTGTTTTCGATGCAGCCCACGAGACGCTCGATGTAGCGACGCTGCACCATCTCCATGCTGGCGGGGTCGCCGTCCAGTTCCCAGTGACGATAGAGGTCGAGCATCCACTCGTGCTCTTCCTCGCGCTTGGCGTACAGGTCCGGGCGCCACTTCTGCGTCTCGGACTCCTTGCGCGCACGGATGAAGTGGTAGTAGGCCTTCTCCGTGACGGCCACGCGCTCCACGTCGCGAATGTAGTCCAGCACGAACGGAAAGTCGTCCCAAAACGTGTTACGAAAGCGCAGCCCCAAGCGCTCGATGCGCTCACGCACAAAGAGCTTGTTCCACGGTGGATAAAGGAGGTTTTGGTCAAACAACGAGGCTGCCGCCACCCTAAACTCTTGTTGGGTGGGATACACCGCCGAAGG
>CACXFF010000276.1 GCA_902766805.1 uncultured Coriobacteriaceae bacterium
GGCCGTGAGCTGGGGTACAGTGGCAGTCGGTGATGAAGCCGCTGAAGTAGTGAGTTGCCCGCGGAAGGAGACTCCCATGACTGAGTACGAGGCCATGCTTGCGCGCCATTCGGTGCGCCAATACCAGGACGTTCCTTTGGATGATGAGCTGCGCAAGACGCTTGAGGAGCAGATTGCGCGCTGCAATGAGGAGAGCGGCCTGCACATCCAGCTTGCCTGCGAGGAACCCGAGGCTTTTGCAGGCGGCCTTGCGCACTATGGGTCTTTCCGTGGCGTGCGCAACTACCTGGTGCTGTGCGGTCCTAGGGGCGCACAGGCTGAAGAGTTGGCTGGCTACTATGGCGAGCGCCTGGTGCTGCTGGCGCAGCAGCTGGGACTCAACACCTGCTGGGTGGCGCTCACCTTCTCCAAGCGCAAGGCGCACTACACGCTGGCCGAAGGCGAGCGCCTGATCATCGTGATCGCGCTGGGTTATGGCGAGACGCAGGGCTCCGAGCATCGCTCCAAGACGCCTGACAAGGTGGCGAGCGCGCCCTCACCCGTTCCCGATTGGTTCGCGTCGGGCGTCGCTGCGGCGCTGCTCGCGCCTACGGCCGTCAACCAGCAGAAATTCCATTTCGAGCTGCTCGACGAGCCCGACCTGGCTACGGGCAAGCCTCGGGTGCGCGCCACGAGCAAACGCGGAACGCAGGCGCACGTGGACCTGGGCATCGCGAAGTATCATTTCGAGCTGGGGGCCGGACGCGACAGCTTCGTGTGGGCTTAGGTCGCCTGCGTGCCGGTGGCTCTGACGCGGCACGGCTGGGTCAGGCGGTCTGGAGGGGGGACGTGGCATGGCGCAAGAGACGCAGCTGGTGGTACATCCGTTGGAACCGCTGTATGACGAGCACAGCCGCGTGCTCGTCCTCGGCAGCCTGCCCAGCCCCCTGAGCCGTCAGCACAGCTTCTACTATGCCAACCCGCACAACCGCTTCTGGCCCGTGATGGCGCAGGTGCTGGACGAGGAGCTGCCGGCGGGCAACGAAGAGCGTGCGCGCATGCTCCTGCGGCACGGAGTGGCGCTCTGGGATGTCGTAGCGCGCTGTGAGATCGCGGGCGCGAGCGACGCGTCCATCCGCAATCCCGTGCCCAACGACCTCACGCGCATCCTGAAGGTGGCGCCGGTGCGGCGCATCTTCGCCACAGGTGCTACTGCGGCACAGCTCTACCGACGCCTCATCGAGCCGGTGTTGGGCAGGCCCATAGTGCAGCTGCCGAGCACGAGCCCGGCCAACGCGCGCTGGCGCTTGCCGCAGCTGGTGGAGGCCTATCGCGTGATCGCCGAAGATTTGTAGGCGGCGCGGTGTCTCGGGGGCTGCGACGCGGACGTTCGATCGGCCTGCGCACACGGGGGAGGCGCGCGTGTGCGCTAGGATGGTCGGGGCTGAACGGAGCGGAGGGGGCCGTATGACGTGCACGCGTAGGGAGTTGGTGCGGGCGGGAGCGCTTGGCGCCGTGGGAAGCTTGCTTGCGGCTTGTGCGGGGCTGTCCTCCGAGCCACATGTTGCTACGACGGGTGCGTCCGTCAGCCCTACGCCCGACAGCTCGACCGACGCGCGCAAGCCCGTGGTGTTCTATAACCGTCAGCCGCTCGATGCGTCTGGCGCTCCTGACGTCGCGGCCCTCTCCTGGAATGACGACACGTACTACGTGGGCGCGGATGCCGAGCAGGGAGGTCGCCTGCAGGGGCAGATGGTGCTCGACTACCTCAAAGCGCACTCAGCCACGCTTGACCGTGGCGACGACCAGGTGATCGGCTACGTGCTCGCCATCGGCGACCTAAGCCAAGCGGATTCGTTGGCGCGCACGCGTGGCGTGCGCCAAGCATTGGGCACAGCCGTGGAGCGAGACGGCGTGGTGATCGCAGACCCCGTGGGCGTGAACGAGGACGGCAGGTCGGATCTCGTGCGAGATGCCACGCTCCAGATCGCTGACAAGGTGTATACGATTCGAGAGCTGGCGTCGCGCGAGATGCGCAGCGCTGACGGTGTGCCCTGGGACCGAGAGACGGCACGTGCAGCGCTCGATGAGTGGGTAGCGGCCTTTGGCGACCGCATCGATGTGGTCATAGGCAACAACGACGGCATGGCCATGGAGCTTTTTGATCATTGGGCCCACGCGCACGAGGTGCCCACCTTTGGCTATGACGGTACTCCCGACGCCATAGCAGCCGTCGGTGCGGGGCTGGCAGGCACGGTGACCCAGAACAGCTCAGTGCAGGCCTACCTCACTTTGCGTCTGTTGAGAAACGCCCTGGATGGTGCCGAGAGGGACCGGGGCATCGCGCAGGTGGACGAGCAGGGCAACGTGCTGCCCGCGGACTGCTACCGTTATGACCCGGACGCGCGTTCGTACTACGTGGCCAACATGGCCATCACCGAGTTCAACTACCAGGAGCACCTCAAGGAGACGCGTGCGCTCGACGTCGTGAGCCGACAGTTGGACGAACGGAGCAGCCCGCTGCGTCGCGTATGGCTGAGCATCTACTGTGCTGCCGACGATTATCTCGACAGCACCTACCAGCCCCTGCTCGCGCTCTATGACGGCCCGCTCAACCTGGACGTTGACTACATCGGGGGCAATGGCGAGGACGACGACAACGTGCTCGCGCGCCTCACGCATCCGGAGGAATACGACGCCTATGCCATCAATCTGATAGCCACCGGCAACGCGCAGGCCTATTTGCGGCGTTTGGCCTGAGGGCGCCGTCGTGCGTTCTGCGTGCGAGCTGAAAGAACGGCGCGCGCGTGGGGTACAAGGAAGCTCGTGTGTATCGGTGGCGTGGCAGCGCCGCCATCAGAGTAGGAAGCAGTACGGAAGGAAGCGACCCGACCCATGAAGCAGTTCAAGACGGAGAGCAAGAAGCTCTTGGACCTCATGATCAACTCCA
>CACXFF010000277.1 GCA_902766805.1 uncultured Coriobacteriaceae bacterium
CACGTTGCGCATGTACTTGCCGCTGCCGGTGGCCAAGAAGTAAGAGCCCGCGAGGTACTCGCCGGTCACGCCCATCTCCACCCAGGGGCGCGGCTTGCTATCGAAGAACGGGCGCACGCTCTCGACCTCTTCGTCGGTCATGCGATAGGTGAGGTTGCCGCCATTGCGCTCGTGCCAACCCTGCAGCCAGCCGTCGTTGCACATGCGGGTGAATCCCTGTACGAAGGGCATGTGCTCCACCGCGAAGCGACCGACCTCCTGCGAGGCGCCGTCCAGGGCCTCGACAGCTGCGTCCCTCATGCCGTCAAAATCTACGAGTGCCATGTTGCCTTTCCTTTCTCCGACGTGGCGTAGTTGCGCCGAGCGCACGTCCACCACAAGGTCTAACGGAGCGCGTGCTCCCAAATGTCAAAGCTGTGCCCAGTGGCCGCGGACCTCTTCCGGCGGGCCGCTGAGTGGCGAACTTGTACCTAGTGCAACTTCGCCACCGACTGCCCTAACTGTGCAGGTATTCCTGAATGTCGAAGCTGTGCCTGATGGCGGCGCGCGCCTCCTCGAGCGACGCGAACTCGCCGCTCGCGATCCACTGCACCATGAGGTTGCCGAGTGCCGTGCCCTCGGTGGGGCCCGCGTACACGGGCAGCCCGCAGGCGTCGGCGCAGGCCTGGTTCAGGTAGCCGTTGGCCGAACCGCCGCCCACGATGTTGATGCTGCTGTAGTCCACGTCTGTGAGCTCGCGCAACTGTGCCACGGCGCGGGCGTAGTCGTCGGCCAGCGAATCGTACACGCACAGGGCGTACTCCCCCATCGTCTCCGGCACCGGCTGACCGCCGCGGGCGCACTGTTCGCGCAGCGCCACAAGCATGCTCTCGGGCGCCAAGAATGCCGGGTCATCGGCGTCCACCACCGCGCGGAAGCCCGCGGCGCGCGCCTCTTCGGCGGCCTCGACCAGCTCGCCCCAGCTCGGCGCAGCGCCGGTCTGCGCACCCAGCTCGCGCCGGACGTTCTGGATCATCCACAGGCCCATGATGTTCTTCAAGTAGCGGTAACGTCGCTCGTAGCCGCCCTCGTTGGTGAAGTTGGCCTGCGCGCTGGCCGCCGTGCACACCGGCGCACGCAGCTCGGTGCCCATGAGCGACCAAGTGCCGCTCGACAGGTACACGGCGCGTTCATCGCGCGCGGGCACGGCCAACCAAGCGCTGCCGGTATCGTGGCTGGCCACGAGCAGGACCTCCGGGTCATAGCCGATGCGCTCAGCCAGCTCGGGACGCAGGTGGCCGAGGCTCTCGCCCGGCATGCGGATGTCCTGGAAGATGCGGCGCGGCAGGCCCAGGCGTTCGATGAGCTCGTCGTCCCAATCGCAGGTCTGCGCGGAGACGAGCGCCGTGGTGGACGCGTTGGTGTACTCCTGAGCCTTCACGCCCGTGAGCACCCAAGCCAGGTAGTCCGGCACCATGAGCAGCGTCTCGGCCGCATCGAGTGCGGAGCGGTCCTCGCGCGCCTGCGCGCAGAGCTGATAGGCGGTGTTGAACGGCTGATATTGGATGCCCGTGCGCGCATAGTGCTCGTCAAAGCCCAGGACACCCGTGCACTCCAGCTCGTCACGCACGCCGTCGGTCCGCGCGTCGCGATAGCCCACGCAGGGACCCAGGCGACGGTCCTGCCCGTCGAGCAGCACGTAGTCCACCGCCCAGGTGTCGATGCCCACGGTCGTGGGCTCGAAGCCCCGCTCGCGCGCGGCGGCCAAGCCGGCGATCACGCTCTCGGCTAGGGCGTCGATGTCCCAGCACAGGTGGCCGTCCTGATGCGTGAGCCCGTTCTCGAAACGATAGACCTCCGTGAGCTCCATCCGGCCGTCCACGACCTGCCCCACGATGTGACGTCCGCTCGACGCCCCGATGTCAACTGCCAGATGGCACGCGCCCCGCTCGCTCATGACCTATCTCCTTCGACTTGCCTTGGATTGCCCAATCTCTGATACGTAAAGATACGCTGGTATACGCCCCTATTCCATGCGTCCAATGCGCTATGACTTTCGATAAATGCGCATGCCTCATGCAGAGCACGAGACGCAGTGCCGACGAGCAGTGGCACGCCCTGCGTCGCAGTCGGCCCCACGCGCAGGCCGCCCCTTGGCGCGCGGGCAGCCACGGCCGCGGGCGCTGGCGTCGCCGCCAACCCGTCGCGCGGCAG
>CACXFF010000278.1 GCA_902766805.1 uncultured Coriobacteriaceae bacterium
GCCCCCAGACGCCCCACCGTTGGCCTCTTTGGCACCCAACAGCGGGGCGTCCTCATTTGCAGCGAGACCGACCGTGACGAGAAGTGGCCATTAGATTGGCCTTAACTGCGTCCAACGCTCCCCATCACGCTGTTTCCCGAGAGTTGTGGCCACTACAGTGGCCCCAACTGCGTCCAGCGGGCCCCATCCCGCCGTTTCCCGAGAGTTGTGGCCACCACAGTGACCCCAACTCGCAAGAAGGCGCCAGCGGCGAGTCGTTTCGAAGAGATGTGGCCACTCCAGTGACCTCGACTGGTCCGCCCGACGGCAGCTCACAGGTGGATGCCAATGGAGCCGTGTTTGACGGGCGCGCCGAAGAGCATCCGCTCGAGGCCCAGACCACAACGCGTGGAGGTGAAGAGCCTGCGAAGTAGCTGGTCCTGCTCTGCGGTGCTTGCCGGCTGCCAACCCCGCGCGCGTGGAACGCGCTCGGCGAAGAGCCCTACCATGCGGTCAAGAGACACGAAGCCACGCACGTCATCGAGCTGAATGGAGTAGATGCTCCAATCCATGTGGGCGAGTGCTTCGCGCCGCCGCCGGTCCTTTTCGGCGTCTGCATGCCATGCGCTGCTGTCGTATTCGATGCCGAGTCGCAGCTCGGGCCACGACATGTCCACGTAGCAGCAAGAAGTCCCTGTGATCGCCGAGGCCGCGTCGTCCAACGTCACCCGATGGTTGAGCGTGGGCGCCGCAAAGCCGTACCCTCCCTCGCTCGACGGGAGGAAGAGCATGTTGGAAACCACCGTCTCCATGGGAGAGCGCGATCCTTCTCGAACCCAACGCAGCGCTTTGCGAGCGATTCCCACGCCCCGCACACCCCCCATGAGGTCCGCCACGCGACGGATGTCAGCCAAGGTCGTGAGGGGAGGCCGATCGTAGAACCCCGATATCATGCGCGCGAACTGGGAATACGCCCCGCACAGCTCATGTCCAAGTACCGAACGCCCGACGGGGCCAAGCTGCATGGCCATTTGGATGAACGTGAGTTCTGGGCCGCAGACGTACACGTTGGGCTCGAGGCGCCACAGGAGGCCCGCGGGGATCTCGTACAACCCAAGTCGGTGGGAGGTGACGCCTGCTCCCCGGGGACGGGCTGCGGAAGTGGCGGAGAGGATATGCAGGGGCGAGCCGATGCCCAACGCTTCGGAGTGAAATGCCGCAAGGGTCTTCGCCGAGGTGCGGATCTCGGCCAGGCGCAGGGGCTCTTCCACGCGCGTGAGCCTGCCTGTCTGAGGAGGAAGCGCGCGCAGGGCGGCAAGGGCGCTGTTGTGCGAGAGGATGATGCGGTCCATCGTTAGCTCCAGGCGTCCAGCACCGCGAGCATGTCCCTGGGCGTTTTGGCGCACACGGTGGCGTGTGCCATCAGGACTTCGTTGCGGGTGACCAGGTAGTTGGCCCGCGCGCGGCGGCAGGCGGCCAGGACGAGGTCGTCGCCAAGGTCATCGTGGGCGCCGCGGAGCTTGTAGGCCAGGTACAGGTCGGAGCTGTCGGTGGGGATGGCGGTGGCGTAACTCTGCATCATGCCCACGCAGTCCCACGCGTGGGCGCGTATGGCTTGGGTTATCGCGGGGGGAAGCGCGGGGGACTCGCTAGGCTTGGGGCCGATGGGGTCCGACATGCCGATGTGCGGTTGGCCTGGTTGTGGCGCGGCGCATGCGCGTGCTGCGTCCGGAGCTGCGGCGCCCGGAGCTGCGGCGCCGTGTACGGTGGGACCATCGAGCCACCAACGCGCGCAGGCGTCTTGCACGTGCTGATACACGGCGAGCGCCGCTTGGGAGGCGAAGGCGAGTGGGATGCCTTGGGCCTGGGCGAGGGAGATGAGCTCAGCAACGTCCTCGCGCTGCGGGCGATTGGGCAGGAACAGGTCCAGCCAAAGGTCGGTGTCCATGAGGATGATGGGCGGGTTGAGCGCGGGCGCGTTGGGCGGCAGGTCGGCTCCAGCTCCGTGCGGCGCCGTGGACTCGTCGGCTGTCGTGGCTGGGGTTTCGATGCGCGCGCCGGCTGCCGAGCCCGTGGTCTTGTCCTGGGCGCCAGACATCGCGATCCGCACGTCGGCCGCCCTGCCCGGGGTCTCGACCCTCGCGCCTTCTGTTGCGCCTTGCGTGTTGGCTGCGGCGGACGGCGCATCGACGTCCCGTCCCGCGTTGGCCGGGCCGATTCGCGAGGCTTCATCGGAAGCCAAGCTGCGCAACGCCGCCATCTCGGCGTACCACTGCTGGTTGGAGGCCATGTCGGCCAACAGTTGGGCGGTGCGCTCTTGGTTCAGCCGCGTACTCCTCGGGGCGGCGACCGCCATGACCTCGTCGTAGTCCCTGATGCCGCGCGACGCCTTCTCGCACACGGCGCGCAGGTACTCGGTGGTCGTCGTGCCGGCGCGCGTCAGCACCTGCTCGAGCTCGCCCTTCACCGCGCTGTCCAAGCGGAAGTTCGTCTGTACCAAAGTCGCGTTCATATCCCTCCTACCTCGTGCTAAGCACCTTAGCTCACCGCGCTGTCATATACAAGGGCAAAAGGGAAAGTCCGAAGAAATCCGTCGAGGTGAAGTAACGGCGGCGCGTTGCTGAATCACAGAATTGGCCAATCC
>CACXFF010000279.1 GCA_902766805.1 uncultured Coriobacteriaceae bacterium
GTGCGCGTGGGCCTCGACTGCGCCAACGGCGCTGCCTCGAGCGTGGCCAAGCCGGTCTTTGACGCCCTGGGCGCCGACGTCTACGTGGTCAACAACGCGCCGTCCGGCTTCAACATCAACGTCAACTGCGGTTCCACGCACATCCAGGAGCTGCAGAACTACGTGGTGCGCAACCACTTGGACGTGGGCTTTGCCTATGACGGCGACGCGGACCGCTGCCTGGCGGTCGACGAAAACGGTCACGTGGTGGATGGCGACCTGATTCTGTACGTGTGTGGCCGCTACCTGCACAAGTACGGCCGCTTGGCCAAAGACACCGTGGTGCCTACCGTCATGAGCAACTACGGCCTGTTCAAGGCGTTCGAGGAGCTGGGCATTCACTGCGAGACCACGGCTGTGGGCGACCGTTTCGTGTACGCCTGCATGCGTGAGCACGGCTATACCTTGGGCGGCGAGCAGTCTGGCCACATCATCTTTGGCGAGCTGGAGACCACGGGCGACGGCATCATGACCTCGCTGCGCCTGATGGAGGCCGCGCGTGCCGAGCGCGAGCCGCTCTCCGTGCTCACGCGTCCGGTCAAGCTCTACCCGCAGCGCTTGGACAACGTGCGCGTCACCGACAAGGATGCGGCCATGAATGCCCCAGCGGTGTTGGAAGCCTCGCAGAAGGCCGACGAGTTCCTGGGTGGCAACGGCCGCGTGCTCGTGCGTGCGTCGGGCACCGAGCCGCTGGTGCGCGTGCTCGCCGAGGCGCCGGAGGACGAGCTGTGCCGCGAGGCCAACCGCATCGTGTTGGAGGCCCTCAAGCCCTACATCGTGGAGCAATAAGCAACTGGCCAACGGCCGGGGCGCGTCCCTGGCCGTTTTTTCGTATACAACCGTTTCCTCGCATGCAAAGGAGCTGCCATGTCTACCAGCATCAACACTACCGCCATCCACGCCGGATACGAGCCGGGCAATAGCGAGCCGCGCGCGCTGCCCATCTACCAGTCCACCACCTACCACTACGACAGCGTGGACGAGGTGGCCGGCCTCTTTGACCTGAGCGTGGAAGGCCACATGTACAGCCGCATCTCCAACCCCACCTGCGACGCCGTCGAGCGCAAGATCGCGGCCATGGAAGGCGGTGTGGGCGCGCTGCTGGCTACGTCGGGCCAGGCTGCCACGCTGCTTGCGGTGCTCAACCTGTGCTCGGCCGGCGACCACATGGTGTCGAGCGCCACGATCTATGGCGGCACGGTCAACCTCTTCGCCGTGACGCTCAAGCGCTTTGGCATCGAGACGACCTTCGTGAGCCCGCGTGCCAGCGTGGACGAGATCCGCGCCGCGTGCCGCCCCAACACCAAGCTGGTCTTTGGCGAGACCATCGCCAACCCGGCGCTGGCCGTCCTGGACATCGAGGCGTTCGCCCAGGCCGCGCATGCCGAGGGTCTGCCGCTCGTGGTCGATAACACCTTCCCCACGCCCGTGATGTGCCGACCTTTCGAGTGGGGCGCCGACATCGTCACGCACTCCACGACCAAATACATGGACGGTCACGCGATGTTCGTGGGCGGCGTCGTGGTGGACAGCGGCAACTTCGACTGGGACGCGCACGCTGATCGCTTCCCGGGCCTCACCGAGCCGGATGAGTCCTACCACGGCGTGGTGTACACGCGTGACTTCGGCCGCGCGGCGTTCATCACCAAAGCCCGCGTGCAGCTCGTGCGCGACCTGGGCGTGTATCCGCCGGCCGTGCAGGCCTTCGCGCTCAACCAGTCGCTCGAGAGCCTGCCGCTGCGCATCCGCCAGCACGCTGCCAACGCCCAGCGCGTGGCCGAGTGGCTGGAGGGGCAGGACGCGGTGGAGAGCGTCAACTTCCCTGGCCTTGAGAGCAGCCCCGATCACGACCTCGCGCTCAAGTACCTGCCCCAAGGCGGCTGCGGCGTGATCTCGTTCGTGGTGGCGGGCGGCCGCGACCGCGCCGCCGCGCTGCTCGACGCGCTGCAGATGATCTCGATCGAGGTGCACGTGGCCGACAGCCGCACCTGCGTGCTGCACCCCGCGAGCTCCACGCACCGTCAGCTCACCGACGAGCAGCTCGTGGCCTGTGGCGTCGAGCCGGGCATGGTGCGCCTGTCCTGCGGCCTGGAGGACGCGAACGACATCATTGCCGACCTGCAGCAAGCCTTCGCCGCAATCGCGTAGCAGGCGTCGCTCGCCAACGTCACCAACGCAGCCGGCATCGCCAACGTTCCGCCGGCGCGGCCAACGTCGCCAACAGGGTGGCGCGCCTGTCCGAAGGGCGGCGCGTCACCCAAACGCACTTTTCGCCGTTTGGGTACGCCCAACCGGGTACGCAAACGCTCTTTCTGCCGTTTGGGACCCCCTTGCCGGGTACGCAAACGTCACTTTGGCCGTTTGGGTGCAGCCAAC
>CACXFF010000280.1 GCA_902766805.1 uncultured Coriobacteriaceae bacterium
GCTTTCCGTACCAGCGCCCCGGTACGCCAAGCGCAAAAACCCATGTTCCGTACCAGTCACGCGGTACGCAACACGCGAAAGCCCGCTTTCCGTACCACGCAACTGGTGCGCCAAGCGCGAAAGGCAGCTTTCCGTACCAGCGCCCCGGTACGGCACGTGCGAAAACCCATGTTCCGTACCAGTCACGCGGTACGGCAAGAGCGAAAGGCAGCTTTCCGTACCAGTCACGCGGTGCGCCAAGCGCGAAAGGCAGCTTTCCGTACCAGCGCCCCGGTACGCCAAGCGCAAAAACCCATGTTCCGTACCAGTCACGCGGTACGCAACACGCGAAAACCCGCTTTCCGTACCACGCGGCTTCCGTAGCGGCGTGCGTGCTAGCGCAGCCCGAGCGCAGCCAGCAGGTAGGAACCTTCGCCGCCGGCGTCGCAATCCTGCTCGGTTACATGCGTCGCCACGCTCCGCACGTCATCCGAAGCGTTGGCCATCGCTACGCCGTCGCCCACGGCCTCGAGCATGGCCAAGTCGTTGCCCGAGTCCCCGAACGCTACGGCGTCAGCCGTGTCGATCCCCAAATGTGCGCACAGCCATCTTACGGCGCTGCCCTTGGTGGTGCCCCGTGCGGTGATCTCCAGGTTGTGCCTGCCCGAGCTCACGGCACGCAGCCCCAACTCGTCCACGGCGGCGAGCACGCGCTCGCGGTCGCCAGGATGCCACCACATCACGGTCACGCGTTCCACCTCGGCTGAGTTGCCCGCCAAAAGCGTCGTCGCGTCGCCGTCGTAGGGGGTGCGCATCGTGCGGATGAGGCGTTCGAGCTCGGGGTCGACCCCGATGCACCTGATGCGTTCCCAACGAGGGCGTTCGGCCATGGCGCGTCCCTCGATGAACACGTCGAAGGTCACGTCCATGGCGCGCACCCGCTCGTAGAGCTCCAGCGTCTTTTGGGCGCCCAACGGTTCCGCGTGGATCTGTCGCGCGCAGGACCACAGCTCATCGCCGGCGTAGGAGCACACGTCCCGGGCGGCACGCTCCTGGAGTGCCGTACGGCTGCGCGCGTCTAGCTTCACTTCGTAGACGGTCGCGCCATCGGACGCGATCACGTGGCTCACGCCGGGCAGTGCCGCCACGAGCGCGGGCAGGCCACGCAGGGGGCGTCCCGTGCAAGGAACGAAGGGGATGCCTCGCCGGGCGAGCTCGCCCAACGCGTCCACGACCTGATCCGGCACGGATTTGTCACGCGCGAGCAGGGTGTCGTCCAGGTCGGTGAACACGATGCGCATGGAATCTCCTTGGCAAGTATTGGGCGGGCGGTGGGGTGTCAGCGCTGCTCGAGCGGCTGGTAGGCGCGGTCGTCGAGGACCGACGTGTAGGCGGGACGGATGATGCGCGCCTCGCCGTAGAGCTCTTCCATGCGGTGCGCCGCCCAACCGCTCATGCGCGCGATGGCAAAGATCGGCGTGAAGAGGTCCTGCGGGATGCCCAGCATGGTGTAGACGAAGCCCGTGTACATGTCGATGTTGGTGGAGATGGGCTTGGTGATGCCGCGCACGTCGCGCATGAGTTGCGGGCCGAGGCGCTCGATGCGCGCGATGAGGTCCAGCTTGGCGGCTTCTTCGCCACCCTTGGTACGGGCCAAGCGCGAGGCGTACTTGCGCACGAGCTCGGCGCGCGGGTCGGTTTTGGTGTAGACCGCGTGGCCCAGGCCGTAGATGAGGCCCGTGCGGTCGAAGGCCTGCTTCTTCAGGATGCGTGTGAGGTAGTCCGCGACCTCGTCATCATCGTCGATGTGGCGCACGTGCGCGGCCACGTCGTCGATCATCTCGTTGGCTTTGTAGTTGGCGCCACCGCGCTTGGGACCCTTCAGCGAGCCCATCGCGCCGGCATAGGCCGAATACGCGTCGGTACCCGAGGAGGAAAGCACGCGGCACGTGAAGGTCGAGTTGTTGCCGCCGCCGTGTTCGGCGTGGAGCATGAGCATGGTGTCGAGCAGCATGGCTTCGTCGTGCGTGAAGCCCGCATCGCCGCGCAGGATATCCAAGAGCGTCTCGGCCATGGAGGCGCCGTCGAAGACGGGCGGAATCTTGAGCACGCGCTCGTCGGCGGCTGCGACACTGGCCTCGTGTGCGAGAGCGGCGATGCGTGGCAGACGGGCGATGAGCGTGAGCGCCACGTCGATCTCGTGGGTGGGGGAGATGTCGTCGGGCGTGTCGTCGAAGGCGTAGAGCATGAGAGAAGCGCGCGCGAGCACGTTCATGATGGAAGGGCTCGCCGTGGTGCGCGGGAAGATGTTGAGGTAGCCGTAGGGCAGCTCGCGGCGTTCGTCGATGCGCGCGTTGTAGTCGGAGAGTTCGTCAGCCGTGGGCAGCGAACCGGTGAGCAGCAGGTAGCTGACCTCCTCGTAGCCGAAACGGTCCGCCTCCCAAGCGCCGTCCACGAGGTCGGCGATGTGGTAGCCACGCAGGCGAAGGTCGCCGTCGTCGGGAACGGGGTTGCCCTCTTCGTCACGCGCATAGCCGTGCACGCAGGAGATGGTGGTGAGGCCGGCGACGACACCTGTGCCGTCGGAGTTGCGCAGGCCGCGCTTGACGTCGTACTGCTCGTAGAGCGCGTGCTCAATCTGGTCGCCTTCGAGGTAGCCGCTGTAGAGGCGCTGGGCCTCGGGCGGCACGCCCAGCACGCGGGAGGGCATATCCGAGACGTCGCGGAAGCCGCGGTCCAGGGCCGACGTGTGGTCGCGCGGAAGCTCGAGGTCGAGCAGCGGGCGGTGACGGTGCGAACGCCGCGTGCGGCGCTGCTCGCTGCGCGTCGCGCGTGCGTCGGAGGGCGCGGCGCCGGGCTGCGCGGCGGGCGCTGCGGGTGCTTGGGCGGCTGCCTTGGGCTTGTTGCCTGCGCGCTGGCCGGCTGCCTTGGGCGCGCCGGGCTGCGCGGCGTTCGCGGCCGTGCGGTTCTGTTGTGTCTCGGCAGCGCGCACGTCGTTGGACTGCGGGGAAACAGGCTGTTGGGCGCCGTGTGCGTCCGGCGCGGAGGTGTTCAATCCATCCTGCTGCGAGACCTGGGAGTTGTCGAGGTCGTCCAGCAGCGGGGCATTGAGGTTGTCAGAAGTTGCCATGGGGCTCCTTTCGTCTGCCGTCCATTGTCCCCCAGATGGGCGTGCGCCACACAGAAACCAGAGCATCCTGTTCCCACGCGGAAACCTCGGAGCGGGTCGATTTGGTGGATCCGTGCAACAGCTACCCGTGCGCGCCCAACCCTTCGCACGACTCTCGATTCCGTTGCCGTGCGCGTTGGCGCCTTCGCACGACTCTCGATTTGCTTCCCGTGCGCACCCAAC
>CACXFF010000281.1 GCA_902766805.1 uncultured Coriobacteriaceae bacterium
CTTCGAGGCTTGTGACCTCGTGTCCCAGATCTGCACGATCGTCGACGCAGCGCAGATCGATCGCGCCCTGATCAACATCGAGATCACGGAGAGCGTCATCGGCAGCAGCTTCGCCTTCATGAGCAGGCAGGTCGAGCGCTTCCACCAGCAGGGCTTCCACGTGTGGATGGACGACTTCGGGAGCGGCTACTCGTCACTCGACGTGTTGCAGAGCATCCCGTTCGACCTCATCAAGCTCGACATGGGCTTCCTGCGACGCCTCGACGAGGGCGAGGCGGGCAAGATCATCTTGACCGAGATGGTGAAGATGGCCACGTCTTTGGGCCTCGACACCGTCTGCGAGGGCGTAGAGACCGCCGAGCAGCTCCGCTTCCTCCAAGAGATTGGCTGCTCGAAGCTCCAGGGTTACTACTTCATGCGCCCCGTGCCGCCCCAGCAGATCGTCGAGCACTATCTGCTCGAGGGGCAGGACGGCTTCGAAGAGCCGCTCGAGGCCGCCTACTACGACAGCGTCGGCAAGATTAACCTCTTCGACCTGTCCTTCCTTGCCAACCAAGATGAGAACATCGTCAAGAACACCTTCGACACCGTACCCATGTGCGTCATGGAGACCGACTACGAGGCAGGCAAGGCGCGCTACCTGCGCACCAACCAGTCGTTCCGAGACTTCGCGAAGCGCGCCTTTGGCTTCGACCCATCCGACCCGGACGAGGAGTACGACATCCCGCAGGTCGGCGTGGGCGCGAGCTTCATGAGGGCGCTGGAGCACGCACGGGACAACGGCGGACGCGCCTTCGTCGACGAGTGGCTCGACGACGGCAGCGTCGCGCGCTCCTTCCAGCGCCTCATCGGGACCAACCCGGTGACCGGCCGTGAATCTGCCGCCGTCGCCGTGCTCTCCATCACCGAGCCCAACGAGAGCACGACCCACGAGGCCATCGCCCGTGCGCTCGCCGCGGACTACTACAACATCTACCTCATCGACCTGGACACCAACGACTACATCGAGTACTCCTCGGAGGTCGGCGCCGAGGAGATCTCGCTCGAGCGCCACGGCGGCGACTTCTTCGAATCGGCGCGCCATGACGCCCTGACCCGCATCCACGAGGCGGACAGGGAGCAGTTCATCTCGCTGTTCACCAAAGAGAACGTGCTGAGGGAGCTGGACGAACGGGGTGTGTTCACGACGACCTACCGGCTGATAGACAGTGGCACACCCGTCTACGTCAACATGAAGATCACCCGGATGCGGGGAGGCAATCGGCTGATCCTGGGCGTCAGCATCGTCGACGCCTACATGAAGCAGTTGGAAGAGGAGAAGCGGCTGCGCCAAGAGAAGACGTCGTTTGGCAGGATTGCCGCGCTCTCCCCCGACTACATCGTGCTGTACACGGTCGACCCCAAGACGGGACACTACACGCAGTACAGCCCCTCAAGCGGCTTCGAGGACTTCGAACTGGCTTCGCAGGGAGAGGACTTCTTTGCCGACGTGGTGCTCGACGCACCCAAGGCCATAGCCCCCGAAGACATGGAGCGGCACCTGCGCGTCCTCACCCGGGACAACATGCTGCGCGAGATCCAGGACAAGGGCTTCTTCGTCCACAACTACCACCTGCTGATGGGCGGGAAATCCGTGCCGGTTACCCTCAAGGCCACGCTGGTCAAAGAGGACGACGGCGACGTCATCATCCTGGGCGTGTCCAACGACGAGAAGGCGAAGTACCGGCGCAGGCTGGAAGAGGCCAAGCAGCTCGAGGAGATGAACCGTACGATCAGCTCCCTGCTCGACAACATTCCTGGCATGACCTTCACCAAGGATGCGCAGACGGGCGTCTACCTGACCTGCAACCAAGCCTTTGCACGCTATGCGCACAAGGACAGTCCCGCAGAAGTCGTCGGCCTGACCGACGCAGACATCTTCGACCCCGTGACGGCCGCGCATTTCGTGGAGGACGACCAGCACGCGCTCGCGCTGGACAAGCCCTTCATCTTCTTCGAGGACGTACTGGACGCCGCGGGCAGCCCCCGGCAGTTCCAGACCACGAAGTTCAAGTACGTCGACCCCATGGGGCGCACCTGCCTGCTCGGCATCTGCCAGGACGTCACCGACATGGTGCACCGGCCCCGCAGCTAGGACACGGCCAAGGAGAGCCCGGCGAGACCGGGCTCACGCGGCCCTTACGAATCGTAGAAGTGCTGGCCGTCCTCGGTCACGAGGCGGTCCGTCTGGGGGTACTCGAAAATCTCGGGGCTGCCGGCATGGGCGACGAGGTAGTCCGCGAAGCGCGCGGCGTGCCATTGGGCCATGATCAGGTTGTGCATGAGGTAGGAGCCGCAGTTCTTGGGCGTGGTGCCCGGCACGCTCTCGGCCTCGGCCACCGACTGGAACGCCCTCAGTACCAGGTCATAGATGTCGCGCGGGGCACGGTCGCCCTTGAGGATGAGGTAGAAGCCCGTCAGGCAGCCCATGGGACCCCAGTAGATGACCTCGTCCTTCCAGTCGGGGTCATTGCGCAGGTAGGTGGCGATGAGGTGCTCCAGGGAGTGCATGGCCGCGACGTCGACGCTCGGCTCGACGTTGGGGCGGGTGACCCTCACGTCGTAGGTAGTGACCTTGCAGTCGCCGACCGTGTCCACGCGGCTGGTGAAAATGCCGGGGACGATGGCGGTATGGTCGACGGAGAAGCTCGGTATCAGGTCCATGGGTTGGCTCCTTTCGCGGCGGCTGATGCCCCTTGGCATCCGCAATCGTAGGCGCTGCGCCTACGAGTATATGGGTGTAACGGGCCAGAAGAAAGCGACGTTCGCCTGCCGTTGGCCCCATGCGCCAGCATGTCGCACCCATCCGCGCCGTATAGTGAAAGAAGTGTAGGCTTCCCCTGGGAGAACCCATGAAACCCTTCCGCATCGGACTCGCGGGCACCCACAGCACCATCGACTACCCGCGTGCCTTGGGCATGGGCGTGCAGAACACCCTCGAGGAGATGGGGCACACGCTCATCCCTCTGGCCGAGCAGATTCCGTACCACATGCTCACCAATGCCGAGAGTTACCTGCGCACCATCCTGTCCATCGCGCGACGGCTGGACCTGGATGCCTGCATCGTGCCTGCAGGCTGCATGACGGCCTACCTCAGGGGCGACACCGCCAAGGCAATCGAGCTCACCGAGCTCATGGACCCCGCCTCCACCCTCGTCATGGAGCGAGAGATTGACGAGTACCGCTGCCTGCTCAAGAACAACGACCCCGGCATGCACGAGTGCATGCGCCACCTCATCGAGACCTGCGGCTTCACGCAGATCGCCTTCGTGAGCGGCCCTGCCCACAGCAAGGGAGCGCAGGAGCGCGAGCGCGTGTACTTCCAAGAGATGGAGGGGCACGGCCTGACGGTGTCGCCGACGCTCTTTGCCCGCGGAGAGTTCTCGGGCGACTGCGCCGACGTGATAGAGAAGCTGCTCGACGACAACCCGCAGCTCGAGGCCATCGCCTGCGCCTGCGACCTGATCGCCTACACGGCTTATGACGTGCTGCGCAAGCGCAACATCGCCGTGGGCGAGGACATCGCCGTCACCGGCTTCGACGACCATCCGCGCTCGGCCCACCTCGACCCGCCCCTCTCCACCGTGCACATGACCTCTTACGACTACGGTTGCATGGCCGCGCGCGAGGCAGTGCGCCTCTGCGAGGGCCGCGCCCAAGAGGAGTTCGCGCTCAACAGCAGCTTTGTGGCCCGCAACTCCTGCGGGGAGAACACGCTGGACAGCATCTCCCTCTACCGCCAGCTGCTGCGCCAGAAGCCCTTCCCCGCCGAGGCCTTCGTCTCGTTCGTGGTGGACGCGTCGCTGTCCATGGCAGGGCCGCGCATCACGGCCGACTTCCGTGCGCGGGTGGCCGCCTTCCTCGACAGGGTCCGCGAACGCTACCTCGAGCACCTGGCTCACCCCGACGACGAGGTGCGGCTCTTTTCGTCACAAGACCTGGGGGCGCTCTTTGTCCAGGACTATCGCGATCACCTGTCGGTCGAGGGCTTCCACAGCCTGGCCATCACCCTGCTCGAAGCCCTGATGCAGGAGTCTCCGCTCGATGACAGCGCCTGGTTCATCGAGCAGATCTCACACCTGCACCTGCGCGTGGCACGCATGCTGAGCTCCTCGGCGCAAGACGAGTCGCTGGAGCGCGAACGGCGCGAATGGAAGACCTTCCACATAGTGGACACCGCGCTGCGCGAGAACCGCGATCCCACCCGCGCGCACGAGCTCATCCTGCAGCAGCTGGCCGACCTGGGCGTACGCGAGGCCGACCTCTTCCTGCTGCCCGAACCGGTGGAGTTCATCGGCGCGCGCACGCTCGTGCTGTCTGACGACCTGCGCCCCATCGGTCGGGTGGTGCACGGCAAGGTCGAGGCGGTGACGCAGGGTGATTCCATCCCGCTCCAGAAGCTCCTGTCCCAGGTCCTTGAGCACTATGAGCCAGGACGACCCTGCACCGTCGGCGGCATCCTGGCGGGCACCGAGCTGCTCGGCGTGGCCGCCATCGATCCGGGCGTCCTGGGGCTCAACGAGCAGCTCATGGCGTACCTCAACACGGGCTTTGCCCTCAAGCACCTGCAGCTCATCGCCAGCGAGCGCGAGATGAACGAGCTGCTCAACCGCAGCAACCTGCTGCTGAGCGAGGAGTCCCAGCACGACGAGCTCACCGGCCTGCTCAACCGCCGCGGTTTCAACAACCAGCTGGAACAGCTGCTGCGCACACAGCTGGGCGCGCACGCCACGATCATGTTCCTAGACCTGGACGGCCTCAAGACCATCAATGACAGCTTGGGGCACGACGTTGGCGACGAGGCGATCCGCGCCACCGCTGAGCTGCTGCGCGACCGCATGCCGTCCGACGCGCTGCTCTGCCGCCAGGGCGGCGACGAGTTCCTGACCTGCGCTCTCGTGGACGACGCGCAGGCGCAGTCGCTCGCCGACGCCCTGCAGGCAGACGCGCGCGCCTACAACGACACCCACGACCTGCCCTACACGCTGTCGGTCTCCTGTGGCTGGGCGTGCTTCGACGTCGACGAGCAGGCAATCGCGAACCACGACGAGTACGTGGCACAAGCCGACCAACGCCTCTACGAGATGAAGCGCATGCGCAAGCGGAGCCGCCGCTTCGGCTCCTGACGTCACCGCGCGACAGCCAAAAGCGAACGTGAGGATAGGAGGCCTACCATGAGACGCAGCGTGCTGATCGAGGACACGTCGCGCGAGGAGCGCATACGAATCGTGGCGGAGGGGCTCGACTGGTGCGGTGACTCCAGCTGCGAGCAGTGCAGCGGATGCAGCCTGGGCATCGGCGCCATCGACAAGATGTACGCGCCCTATATCGAGGGCGAGCTCGAGCTGGCCGAAATCAACCTGCGGCACGCCGCCACGCGCTACACGCACGGATAATGACAGACGCGGCGCTCCTCAGGGGCGCCGCGTCTCTGCTGTCTTGTGGCTTGGGACCGTCTGGCCTGTAGATGGATGACGCAGGACGCTACCACTTGCGGTGCGGCCGCGGGTGCGTGAACTTCTCGATGCACAGGGCAAGCTCGCCGACATAGATGAGCTCGCGCGGGTCGTCAACCCACACCAGGTCGGGCACGTACGCCATCGGGATCGTGCGCCAGAGCCACTCGCGCAGCTCGTCCATATCGCGCACGAGCGGCGACGACACGTAGACCACGTCAGGAGAGACCGTGCATATGCTCGCCACGAGGTAATTGGCCACGATCTCCGTCATGCCCTCGTAGGTCCATGGCATCTCCAACGGATCGCCCGAGAGGCCCATGAGCCACAGCACCGGCTCCATCTCGCCCGCGTAGTTGAGGCGGCCCTTGACCAGGTGCCCGTCGCTCACGATGCCCTCGCTGCAGGGCAGCTGGCCCGTGCGCTGGATATGGAAGACCGCCGAGTCGTACTTGTCCTGGGTCATGTAGCAGCCCATGGCGGCGGCATTGGCGTCGTTGTCCAGGTAGACCTCGATGCCGTAGCGCTTCTCGAGCTGGCGGCCCAGGTCGTAGTCGCGCAGGTCGGTCGCCGGCATGGAGACCGACTCGCGGTTGATGATGCCGGGCAGGGCGATGCCCACGGCGTCGAGTGCGGACACGTCGATGCCGTCCACCTTGACCGTGGCCAGCACGTCCTCGATGTCGCGGAAGTTGACGTGCTTCTTGTACACGGTGCCGTCAAGCGCCACCTCGTCGCCCTTGAACACGCGATAGCCGATGACCGAGGTGTCCTCGCGCTGTTGGGCCGTGAGCACCATGACGTCGCACAGGCGGTCGACCGGGCGCACCATGCGCAGGGAACTGCCCGCGGCGTTGCGCTCGATGCCCTCGCCTACCGCATCGAGCAGCAGGTGCAGCGTGGCGTCCACGTCGAAGCGGGCAAAGATCGCACCCGGGATCTCGATGACCATGGCGTTCGGATAGGCGGCCTGCGCGTCGCTGCGGCGATAGCCCAGCTGCGGCGCCACCATGATCACGTCGTACTGCTCGTTGCGGCGGATGGCCAGGTCCAGTGGCTTGGCGCTGAACTCGTAGTGCAGCGACAGCGACTCGGCCAAGGCGTTGAGCCTGCGCTGGTAGATGCCCGTGGTGATGCCGGCGTTGCAGCACAGCAGCACGCGCGTGACGCCGCGCAGGTCGGTGCGCTCGAGCACCTCTGCCATCTCCATGAAGAGCTCTTCGCTGCGCAGCTCGTCGTTGAGCTCGAAGCGCACGCGGAACATCGGCTGGCCGTCGTTCTTGCGGACGATCTTCATCTCCACGATCTCGGGGCCGTCGTTGCGCGGGTAGAACGTGATCCTGCCGAACATCGACTCCGTGGCGAGGCTGATGTGCTCGTTGTCGGTCCAGCTGATGGTGCAGCCGCGGATCCGACGCGAGAGCACCCACTCGCGGAAGGCCTTGCCCTGGCCCTCCACGCCGATCCACGACTCCTGGCAATAGGGCAAATGACGATGCACGCGGCCGTCGGGCAGCTTGCCAAGCGGCACGATCTGGCCATAGAGCACGCAGTGCTGCTTGTCGCGCAGCATGATGTCGTCGTGGTAGTGGCCGGCATACCACATCTTGAGCCGGTCCTTGTCCAGCGCGTCGTCCACGCGCTGCAGGTAGGCCGTGAGCTCGTCGTCAATCTCGCGACTGGGGTCGTAGTGGCGCGCCATGGCGAAACGCCGCAGCCTGCGCGGTACCTCGTGGGTGAAGACGTAGTCCACTTGGAAGCCCACGCGCTCCAGGTTGGCCCAGCCCTCCTCGTATTCGCTCATGCTGGGCAGCTCGCGGGGCCACCAGCTCTTGCCGGCGACGCGGTTGGCGATGTCGTGCGACGGTGCGCCGCCCATGCAGAACCAACGTCCGTACGAGCCCATCTCGTAGACTTGGCCGCGGAGCAGGTGGATGACGTTTTTGGTGCCCGGGAGCACAGAGACCTTGCCGCCGTGCCATTTCTTCACGGGGAAGGTGTACAGCAGGTCATAGTTCTCGTGGTTGCCGTCGACGAACAGCGTCGTCCAGGGACGGCTGTCGAGCCAGTCGATGAAGAACTTCTCCTCGAGCGTGATGGGGCTGTTCCACACCAGGCCGAAGTCGCCACAGATGACGAGGAAGTCGCTGCGCCGCAGCTTCATCCCCTGCGGCCAGCGCTCGGGGGTGAGCTTGCCGATGTCCAGCCAGCCATGAATGTCGCCCGTGACAAAAACCGCCATGTTTGTGTCCTCCCCTGCCTGCGAGCGCCAAAAACAGCCCAGATGCAGTAGAAGATACGCGCATTCGGCCCGCTGCGTGACGACCCATCCCACCAAAGGCGCGATACGACGGCCAAAGTCCTCCGTGTCACAGTCCTCTCAAAGACAAGTCTGCCACCCTCAACCTGTACGTGAGCGTGGCAGACTTGTCTTTGTGCTATGCCATCCGCTGAATAAAGATGCGGGAGCATCGCTGCTCCCGCATCTCCCCAGGGAAGGTGAGGCGTTTTTACTCGCTCACGGGCTTCTTCCAGAAGCTCAGGATGAGCGCACCGATGACGGAGCCAGCGACCAGAGCCACGGCATACATCACGGGGTTGCCAATGATGGGGATGACCCAGAAGCCACCGTGGGGCGCGGGGCTGGTGCAGCCGAAGAGGGCGGAGAGAGCACCAGCAACAGCGGAGCCGATGATGCAGGACGGGATGACGTGGATCGGGTCGGCCGCCGCGAAGGGGATGGCGCCCTCGGAGATGAAGGACAGGCCCATGATGTAGTTGACCAGGCCGGCCTTCTTGTCTTCCTCGCTCCACTTGTTCTTGAAGAACGTGGTGGACAGGGCGATCACCAGCGGGGGAACCATGCCGCCGACCATGACGGAAGCCATGATGATCTTGCCGGCCTCGGTGCCCTCAGCGAGCATGGCGGTACCAAAGACGTACGCAGCCTTGTTGAATGGGCCGCCCATGTCGATGGACATCATGCCACCGACGATCGCGCCGAGCAGGACGAGGTTGGAGGTGCCAAG
>CACXFF010000282.1 GCA_902766805.1 uncultured Coriobacteriaceae bacterium
AGGGAGTCGTCGATCTTGTTCTGCTTGCGGTACAGGATGGCGCGCTCGGTGTTCCAGGAGCCGAAGACGGCCTGCTCGGCGAGGCGGAGCTGGAGCAGCGGGTCATGCGGGAAGACCGCGACGCCGTCCACGTCGACCTCGGGGTACTTGGCGACGTCGACGTTGTCGGAGAAGATCTGCTTGAAGGTCGCGACGAGGTCCTTGAGGTCGTCAGCGTCGAGCTCGGTGTCGAGCTTGACACCCTTCTCGGCCTTCTTGGCGGTGATGGCATCCTCGAAGAGCTGGCCGGAGACGCCCATGACGACGCTCGAGAACATCTGCACGAAGCGACGGTAGGAGTCGTAGGCAAAGCGGGGGTTGTCGGTCTGCTTGATGAGGCCCTGGACGGAGTCGTCATTCAGGCCGAGGTTGAGGACGGTGTCCATCATGCCGGGCATGGAGAACGGAGCGCCGGAGCGGACGGAGACCAGCAGCGGGTCCTCGGAGTCGCCGAGCTTCTTGCCCATGCGCTTCTCGAGGTCCTTGCGGTACTCGTCGATCTCGTCGAGGACGCCCTCAGGCCACACGTTGCCCGCGCTGGAGTACGCGACGCAGGTCTGGCAGGTGATCGAGAAACCAGAAGGAACGGGAAGACCGATGTTGGCCATCTCGGCAAGGTTGGCGCCCTTACCGCCGGTAATCCACTTCGCCTGATCGACGGTGTCGCCAGCAACCTCGGTGACGTTGTTGCCGTTCTCGTCGAAACCGAAGCGGTACACGTGCTTCTCAGCCATGAACACACTCCCTTTGATCGTGGCGCGCGTCTGCGCGCCTCCCCTTTGCCTAAAAGCTAGGCATTACCAACAGAGCATAATACCGTGAACGGACAAGAAATGGCAGCTTGAATCGGGTTTTCACGGACAGAGCAGACCAGCTCGGGACGCCCTTTCCGAGACTTACCGCTCACCGCCCAAATTCATCCGTTCGCAGATATTCTCCCCACAACGCACTCGGGCGCAAGGCCCGCCGCAGGTCACGCCCCAAGTGATCGATGCGGCAGCGCCGCGCGCAGGGCCTCCTCCAGCAGGCGATACGAAGCTTCGTTGAGGCCAGCAAGCTCAGCCGTGAGGGCTGCGTGGTCGGCTTCGCCCACGCCCAGGGCGGCGCAGCCGGCCGCGTAGGGCAGGCGTAGGGCGGCCTGCGTCCAGCGGGCGCGCAGCCCTGCGGTCCGTGCGACGAAGCGCTGGTAGAAGTCCTCCTCGGCCGGCCCCATGGCCTGGTAGCCCTCCGCCGTCGCGCCGTCGTGCGCCTCCGCGCAGCCCGCGAAGACGATGAGGCGGCTCACACTCGCCTGGTGCGTGTAGAGGCCCAGATCGTGCAGGGCGCGCGCCTCTCCTAGGGCTCCCTCGAGCGTCTGTCCGGCGTGCCAGAGGATGTAGCCCGTCTGCAGGGAGATGCCCGCGGCGCGCAGCGCGCCTACGACCTCGGGCAGTGCCGCCACGTCGTAGGGCTTGCGCCAACGAGCGAGCGTGCGCGGGTTCAACGACTCCACGCCCACAAACAGCCGCGTGAGGCCACGGGCGCGCAGGCGCGCGAGGCGTTCGCGCAGGCGCGGTTGGCCTATGAGCGCGGCCAGGCGCATCTCGCAGGAGAAGGCGACCCGCAGGTCGCGCGCATCGAGCTCATCGGCCAGATGCTCCAGGCGCGCCAGCGGTCCGACGTGGTCGTCCACGAAATTGAACACGGGCGGCAGCCCAGCCTCCTCCAAGCGCCGTGCCACCCCCTGTATCTCGTCGACGACCAAGCTCTCGCGGCGAGCGGTCCAGCGCCGCAGCTCACCGGGCAGGCTGGGCGTCGCGCAGAAGGTGCACGAGCCGGGACAGCCGCGCGAGGTCTGCAGGTTGACCGCGCAGCCAAGCCTCGCGTAGCGCAGCAGCTGCGGACGGTGCGCGACCGCCCAGTCGTCAGGCCCGAGCGGAACGCTCGGGCCTGACGCGCCCTTGGCGAGGGCCAGCAGCGCCGCCTCCCCCTCCCCGCGCTGCAAGATGGTGTCGCGAGGCAGCAGCGCGGCCGCGCGCTCGGGCTGCGTGGTCACGTACACGCCGCCCGCCTGGAAGCGCGCCTGCGGATAGCGGGCGTGCATGCGGCTCATCACGCGCAGGGCGTCGGCGACGTCGGCCTCGGTCATCAGGGACAGGCAGACCAGGTCGGGCGGCTCGCCGTCGCACAGTGCGGCGACGTCCTGCCAGAAGCTCGGCCCGCCCAAGCCGAGCCGGCGCTCGCGCTGGTAGAGGCGTCGGTCCAGAACTTCCACCGCGTCCATGCCCGCGGCACGCAGGTAGCCCGCCAGCCGCTCGAGCCCCAGAGGCTCGGCGAAGTCGGGCTCGTCTCCTGCGCACAGCGGGCGTATGAGCAGCAGCTTGGGCGTCATGAGGCCCGGTAGGCCACGGGATAGCGTGCGAGCTCGAAGACGGGCGCGGGCGCCCCCGACGCGGTGGAGCCAGCGACATGGCTCTGGCAGATCGCCAGGTCACCCGCGAGCTCGGTGACCTTGTCGGGAACGGAGCCCGAGCCCTGCGCCTCGAGCACGAGCTCGACCTGCTCGGTCTTGCCCGCGGCCACGCTCGCGAAGCCTTCGGCCTTCAGGGCAACGTTCGCAGCAGACCATTCGTCTCGGGCGACCAGCTGCAGCCCGTTGTGCGTCTTGTCGTTGACCGAGAGCTTGAGCGTCAGCTGCTTGCCGCCGGCCTCGATGCCCGTGACCTCTATGCGGCAGAACGCGTCGTCGGCCACGACGAAGGGCAGCGTCGGCGCCGGCGTCACGAAGCGCCGGTCCACAATCATGCCCAGCTGCACGCCCACCGCGTCCAGATAGGCCTGCAGGTAGACAACGTCACGGTCCGCCTCGCGCTTGTCCGCGAGCTTGTCGAGCCCGTCCTGCAGCGTCCAGTAGGCCTTGTGTGCCGCGAGCGCGGCGCTGCAGCGCTCGCCGATCGCCTGCCCCTCGCCCGCGTCCGCTCCCTTGTCCGCGGCCTCTCGCAGGTCGACCTCAATGGCGTCCCAAATCCGGTTGAACTCCGCGACGTCCGTCAGGCCCGCCTTCTCCAACAGCTGCGCACGGTTGTTGGCGCCCGTGCCGAAGCGCCTCCAGCTCTCCTGGAAGACGTCTGCGACCGAGAACCCGCAAGCCACGCCCGCCGCCTGGAGATTGATCCAGGTACCCGCGTCGTCGGGGAACAGCGACACGCAGGCCAGCGCCTGTCTGAGGGCCGCATCGTCCTCCCCTTGCTGCAACAGGGCGAGGGTGAGGTTCACGTTGGCCCCGAGGTGCAGCGGGGCGATCTTCAGGATGTTGTCGTAGGCCGCCTGCGCCTCGGCGTACTTGCCGTCGCGATACAGGCCGTTGGCCTCGACGAAGGCGTCCGCGCGGTCCTGGGAAGCCTGCGCCTCCTCGGCCTTCGCGGCGTCACCGCGCTGGCGCGCCAGCTGCTCGGCGTCATCCAGGTAGCCCTCGAGCTCGTCGGCGTCGCGCGCCTCGCGTCCGGCGAAGGTCTTGGCGGACGAGGGCAGCGCGTAGCCCACCGACGCGAGCTGGGTGTTCGCCTGCGCGGCACAGCCCGCCACGCCTGCAACGGGGGCGGCGCACAGGGCGAGTGACAGGGCGAGCGAAGCCAATCGTTTCATGAGGACCTCCTTTGGGGCAGGCACGTATGACGGCAACGGCGGCGGGACTAGGTCACCGGCACGCACGCGCAGGGGCTGCCACAGCTCACCCAACGCCCTCCTCCGCCGCCGACGCCGCTGATGTTGCCCACGCAGCTGCAGGACTGGTACCCGACGCAGCTGCACACGCTCTCGCAGGTGCACACGTGCTCACAGGTGCACACCACGTGCGTGGAAAGCACCGTGTCACAGCTGCAGTACTCCCCCATCACGTGCGTGACGTAGCCGTCGTCGCCGTACTCGTCCACGAAATAGGTCTTCATGCCAGGCTTGAACACGCTGTTGCCGTCGACGATAATCTCAAGCTGCGGCTTGGGCAGCACGTCCTCGCGCGCCTCGTCGAGCGCGCGGTCGTTGTATTTGGGGTCATGGGACATCGTGGGCCTCCCCTTCTCCTGGCGCCTTCCAGGCGAGCTTGCGTTGGATCTGGTCAAGCGTGAGCGCGCGCGTGATCTCACAGCGCACTGAGCCGCCGTGCTGCTCGGGCTCGATGCCATCGAGGACCTTGGCCGCGCAGTCCCCCGCGCAGTGCCAGCGGCAGAAGCAGTCGTCGCAGAAGGGCATGTTGCGCACGTTGAGGCGGCCCAAGGCAGCGAGCTTGGCCTGGTCAAAGACGAAGTCCGCGCGCTGCGGATCGTAGCGCCCAAAGAAGTAGCGCTCCGAACGCGGGTCGCTCGCGTAGCTCACCTCGTAACAGGCCGTGACGTCGCCCGTGGGCGTGACGGTGAACGAGCCGCTGCTCACCTTGCAGAAGCAGTCGGACAGCACGTCCTGGCGCGCGCCCGAGAACACGAGCCTCAGGCCACGCTCCTCGGCCACCTGCCGCGCCTCGAGGTAGCGCCGCGTGAAGACGCCCGCGTCGGGCATGGCGCAGTCGCTGGTCTTGCAGCGGCCGCACTCCCAGACCGGCTCGAGGTGCAGCTGCTCCAGGCCCGGGTAGCGCTCGGCAACGAAGGCCACGATCTCGGCCATGGCGTCCACCATCTGGGCGGTGACTGTGGTGCGGATTCCCAGTCCCACCGGCGACTCCGCGAGGCGGCGCAGGGTGCGGTCGACCGCCCCAAAGGTGCCGCGGCCGTCCGGGCCGGGGCGGTTGGCATCCTGGAAGCGCTGCAGGCCGTCGAACGACACGTTGATAGAGCCGAAATTGGCGATCACGAAGTCCAGCTGCTCATCGTTCAGGACGCCATTGGTGGCTGCGTTGAACACGACCGGCATGTCCAGCTCCTCGGCAACGTCCTGCCCGTACCAGACGATCTCGCGGACGAGGTCGTAGGCGCAGAAGGGCTCGCCGTTGCCGTGAATGGACACGAGGAAGTTGTGGATGTCCTCCCCTTGCGCCGCGCGCTCGCAGGCGTTGCGGGCGATGAGGTCGATGGCGCGCTGGGCACAGGCCAAGTCCATGCGCACCAGGGGCTCGCCGTTGCCCCCGCCCTCGCCGCCAAAGGCGTAGCAGTAGCGACAGCGAAGGTTGCAGTTGTTGGTGGGAAAGAGCGTCACCTGAACCGGACGGAAGGCCTCCCGCGCATGGGGCGGTTCGACACGCTCGTAGAAGCCGCGCTCGCGCAGGGCGTCAATCACCACGCGCCCATCGGCATCGAGGTCCTCGGCCACGCTGGGGTCCTGCGCATACGCCAAGGCAAGGCGCGCCGCCGGCTCGTTCAGCCGCGCCATGCGTCTGCCCAAGGGCGCATAGAGGATGGGGCCCTGCGCGTCACGCAGGACGAAGAGCTCTAGACGCTGGGAATCCGCCATCGCCGCCCCCTATTCTACGACCTGGATGAGGTTCACGTAGAACGGGTGCGCCAGATAGCCCGCCTGCGCGAGCTCCACGAAGAAGGACGCGACGTCGACTGGCAACAGGTTGTGAGGCGTGGAGCAGGAGAGCTCCTCGACCGTACGCGTGCCGTCAGCCAGGCGCACCAGATCGGCCCCCAGCTCGTCCACCACGAAAAGCTCTGTGCCCTCGTGGGTGGCCACGACGCCCGACGCGGACCGGCACAGCTCGATACCCGCGCGCATGCAGGGTCCGACGGCGTCCCTTGCGTCCACGCCTTGGCCCGTGGTGAAGAGCGGCACGGCGACCGCGGCGTCGGCAAACGGACCTTGGGCAGCGCAGCCAGCCAGCCCCTGGCCACCCACAAGCAACGTGAGGCCACAGGCCCCGCGGACGAAGGTTCTGCGCTCCATGGGCACCTCCGAAGCGTCAGGGAGTAAGCGTCTGCTTCAAGCGTAGCCGCTTAAGGTAGGGTTGTAAATAAGGGAGTATCTGTACGGTCGCCGCACGACGCCGCCGAAGCGCCCAGAGAAAAAACGGGCCCGGGCGGCAGCTGCCACCCGGGCCCCACGGCGCGCCGATGAGGTCGCGTTACTTCTTTTTGGCCAAGGCGCCGATGTTGGCGACACCGTGGAAGGCCGCCTCGAAGCGGTTGAGCAGGCGCAGGTTGTTGTTGCGCTGCTCCTCGTCCTCGGCCATCACGAGCACGTCGTCGAAGAAGCGGTCGATGGGCTCGCGCAGGCGTGCGAGCGCGGCGATGGCCTCGTCGAGCTCACCGGCCGCAATGGACTCCTGCACGGACACGGAGCCAGCGTCCACGGCTTCCAGCAGCGCGCGCTCGGCCTCGCCCAAAGCGGTCTCGTCCACGTCGATGCCCAGCGTGGCGTCGGCCAGGTGGCTGGCACGCGCATAGGCGATGGCGAGGTCCTCGAAGACCTCGCGCTGCTCGCGCCGGGCGCGGTCGAGGGCAAAGACGCGGCCCAGGTAGGCGCTCGGGTCGCAGACGCCCGTGTCGGAGACGGCCTGGATCGTGTCGGGGTCGGCGCCCTCGTCTTTGGCGATGGCGGCCAGGCGGCCGACGAAATAGCCGCGGACCTTGGCCGTGACCTCGGCCACGTCGAAGTCCAAGCCCTGCTCGACGTAGGCGGCCAGCGCCTCGTCGATGAGCGGGTCGAGCACGGCGCCGGGCAGCGCGCGCAGCATGTTGATCACGCCGATGGCAGAACGGCGCACGGCGAAGGGGTCGGCTGAGCCGGTGGGCGGCTCGTCGATCGCGAACATGCCGCAGATGGTGTCCAGCTTGTCGGCGATGGCCACGGCCTTGCCGACCGTGGTCTCGGGCAGCTCGTCGCCCGCGAAGCGCGGACGGTAGTGCTGCGCGATGGCCTGCGCGACGCGCTCGTTCTCGCCCTGGGCGGTGGCGTAGTAACCGCCCATCACGCCCTGCTGGCTCGTGAACTCCACGACCGCCTGCGAGACCAGGTCGGCCTTGGCCAGGTGGGCAGCACGCGCGGCGTCGACGGCCACGGACTCGTCGGCGCTGGCGGCAGCCGCCACGACGCGGGCG